>CAZZVB010000001.1:0-47070 GCA_964657445.1 uncultured Burkholderiaceae bacterium
GACCGCCGCCAGCTTGCCGTTCGGGTCGAGCACGAGCATGCAGCCCGGCCCCTTGGTCGCTGTGGTGCCATCTGTGCTCGGCGTGCTGCCCACGATCACCCAGCCGGTCTTGAGCATCACCATCGCGTCCGCAAGCCCCACGCCGCCAGGGCATTGCGGCAGATTTTGCGGCAGCCTGGCGAACAGGTAGGTGGAATTCGTGCTGGGCCGGTAGCCGACGATGGTCGTCCCGGTGCCTTGCAGATTGCTGATGTTGTTGAAGTTGTCGACCAGGACATCGTCCTTCATGACCTTGCCCGCGGTCACCGGGGCGACGAACACCGCATACGGGTTCAGGTCGCCGTTATCGGTCACCGTGGATGCCAGCGTGGTGTGGCGGTGCACCGTCTCCAGAAAGCCGCGTGTCTGGGCGTGCGCTGCGCTGCCGATGCCAGCGAGGCCGAGCGCGGTTGCCAGCAATAGCCCATGGTAACGGGTCAAGATCGGTGTCCTCATCAGAATAACACGTTGGTGCGGAGGCCGAGCACCAGTTCGTTCTTCACGCGCTGGGTTGGCTCGATCGGGTTCTGCACGCCCCCGCCGGGATGGATGATGTACTGCGCGTCCGGCTGAAGCTGCCACCAGGCGAAGACCTGGTACTGGTATGTCGCCTCGATAAAGGTCTCACTGCTGCGGATCGGAGCGTAGGTGCCCGGCGCCGCTGTCAGGTTGTAGGCGGCTGCGACCCGGTCGTAGGCCGCGGCGCGATTGCTGACATGGGCGTAGCCTAAGCCTATCGCGACCGTATCGTCCTGCCGGTTCCTGATCGGGGCATGCCAGACCACGCCGCCGTTGAAGCTGTAATCCACCAGGTTGCGGTCACCCTGCGGCGTTCCCATCGCGCGGCCGAACACGCTGACGGACTGGTTGGGGTTGGTCTTGTTCCGCCAGACCTGTTGGTCTGCGACGGCATAGATCGAGAAATTACCGTGATGCTGCCGCGGCAGCCCAGTACTGTTCGGCGACGCCAGCGACGTTCCGGTGTTGTCCAACGCCAGGTCGCTGAAGGACTCCGAGTCGAACCAGCCGCCGATCTTGTAGGTGTGACCGAGCGGCGCATCGTCGCCGGGTTCGACCATGCCGCCGAGCGATGGGTAGGTGTATTGCAGCTCGGCGAACACCAACGGGCCGCGGTTGAGCGGGAATTGCGTGCCGGAGGCGTTCACCATCTGCGCGTCGCCATCATTGGTGGAGGCGGGGCTGCCGGCATACACGCCGAGCAGCATTGCGACGGCATTGACCGGGCGGTAGCGAAACCGGATGGCGGGCGCGGAGAGCGGGTACGCCGGGCCGCCGCCGGGCAAGTCGTAGGACGGCACCACGGGCCAGCCGAACATGGTGTTGACGAAGTAGGCGCCGTTTGGATTGACGATGAATTCCTGATCGGCGCTCTGCAGTCCGACTTTGATGTCCAGCCGGTCGTCTTCGAGGAATTTCTGCTGATACCACAGCTCCCAAAGCCGGGTTGCGCGGTCGGCTTCGATGCCGCTCGAGGTTTGCAGGCTGTAGAGGTTGTCGGCGCTCAGGTTGCGGCCATGGATCTGCAAGGCGCTGACGTTGAACAGGCCGCCGTACCAGCCGAACGCGCGCTGGGTGTCGAGCTGGAGGATTGCCTGGGTCAGCCCGTCATAGGCGGCGCCCTGGTGCACGCCCCCTGTCACGTTGCCCAGCACCTCGCTGGTTTCCTGGATGGCGATGGTGATGCCGTAAGGGCTCAGCTTGCTGCGCAGGCCGAACATGTCGCCGAGCAGGTAGTTGGATTTCTCGAGGCTGCCGAGGATGTTGCTCGACCCGGTGGTATCGCCGGTCTGGTCTCCGCTGACCGGCACGGAGAGCGGCGGCGGCGATGCGAATGCCTGGCCGGATACCGTGACCAACGGCAGGATGGCGATCAGCCAATTGCGGGCGATGCGGGACGCGGCGGCAGTTCTCATGCAGCCGCTTTAATGAGAATGACTCGCAGGCGCAAGTGATATGCGAAAGATTCTCATTTGCACTCCTCCGTATGCGGACCGCCGGATAGGCTCGGGTTCGTGATTGGGGCCGATGCTCGCTAGACACTCTAACAGGGGTGCAGCAGTGGGGATCAGGTGAGAGTGTCGTCTGCAAGTGGCTTGGAACGTCGCCGCCGCCGCATCCGCCTCACATCGGATGTCCTCGACAAATTCAGCCGGACCGATGCAGGCCGGCGCGCGATACGCTGGCTGAGCCAGCTTCCGGTGACCGGCCGCGCCTACAATGCCCTGGTCGGCTACCGCCGGCCGTTCGCCTCGTTGCGGGAGGCGCAGGATGCGATCGCTGCCTATTTGGGCGAGGGCCACGAGACCGCGGCCAATGTGGAATGGCATCTTGCCCTCGGCGAGCGATTGCGGCCGAGCGATTACGCGGCGCTGTTCCACTTGCGTACCATGCTTCCGGGCCTGGCGAGGGTGTTCGACCTTGGTGGCAGTGCCGGCAACCTATTCTACAGCTATCGCCAGCGGCTGGACTTTCCGCCGGGCTTGATCTGGCAGGTCTGCGACCTGCCGCGGACCATCGCGCGTGGCCGCCAGGTGGCGCAGGAGAGGGGCGCGGCGCAGCTTCGTTTCACCCCCGAGTGGACCGAGGCAAGCGGCGCCGACCTGCTGATCGCGTCCGGCTCCCTGCACTATTTCGAACGCCCGCTGTCCGACATGGTGGCCGATCTGGCGGTACGGCCCCGCGCCATTCTGGTGAACCGCACGCCGCTCACCGACGGACCGCCGATGGCGGCCGTGCAGGATGGTCCAGGCTTCTGCGTCGCCTGCATGCTGCACAACCGCGCGGCGCTGATCAAAGGGTTCGAGCGGCTGGGATATCGGCTGCGCGACGAATGGCAGGCTGCCGAGTTGCACCTGCGGATGCCGTGCTATCCCGAGCGGTCGGCCGATGCCTACACCGGGTTCTTCCTGACGCTGACATAAGCGCAATCGTGAGCGAACTCCCTCGCAATGAAGCAAGCGAGGGAGCGGCCGGTCGTCTTGCTCTAGTGGCCGATAAAGCTCAGCAAATCCTGGTTCAGCCGGTCCTTCTCGACGAAGAACGTGGCGTGCGACGCGCCCTCGTATTCCAGCAAGCGCGCGCCCGGGATCATCTGCACGGCCGCCCGGGCGGAGATATCGATCGGCACGGTCGCGTCCGACGTGCCATGGATCACCAGGGTCGGGATGGTGAACGCCTTCATGTCCGGACGGAAATCCGTGGCCGAGAACG
This sequence comes from uncultured Burkholderiaceae bacterium, assembly GCA_964657445.1. Classification (GTDB taxonomy): domain Bacteria; phylum Pseudomonadota; class Alphaproteobacteria; order Acetobacterales; family Acetobacteraceae; genus LMUY01. The sequence continues at coordinate 3,271 of CAZZVB010000001.1, forward strand.
CCCGCACGCAGTCGGTGGTGGCCTTCGGCGAACCCGCCATCGCCATCCACAGCGACCACTCCAGGATCTCCGTCGTGACGGTGAAGTTCAGCAGCCCGGCGCCGAAGAACTGCTTGCCGAAACTGGCCAGGAAGTTGGGGCGGTCCGCGGCAAGGCCGTCGAGCATCTTGTCGAATACGCTCTGGTCCGCACCGTCCGGATGGTCGGCGGTCTTCAGCAGGAACGGCGTCACCGCCGATAGCAGCACCGCCTTCGCCACCCGGGCCGTGCCGTAGCGGGACAGGTAGCGCGCCACCTCCCCGCCACCCATGGAATACCCCACCAGCGTCGCGCCCTGCAGATCCAGCGATTCCATGATCGCGTGCAGGTCGGCGGCCAGCGTGTCGTAGTCGTAGCCGCTCCATGGCTGGTCCGACTTGCCGAAGCCGCGCCGGTCATACGCGATCACCCGCAGCCCGCTCGCGGCGAGCACGGGCGCCTGGTATTCCCACATCTGCGAGTTGAGTGGCCAGCCATGGATCAGAACGACGGGTTTGCCGCTGCCCCAGTCGTTGTAGAACAGCCGCGTTCCATCCGAAGACTCGATCGTGGGCATGGATGTCCCCCCTGTGATGACTTGCCGCCTCAACGGCATCATTCGCGGTGGAGTTGCAGCCTCGGAGCGCTGCGAGGTCTCGTATTTGATACGCTCTAAGTCACCATTCCCAGTGGGCGGACATTTCGCTGCCTGCTACCGTGTTGATCCATGCTGCCGCATCAACCCTCCCCGCCGGCACTCTCGGCCGAGGCGGCCGACCCGCTCTCGGCTTATCGCTGGAGCCGCCGGGTGCTGATCCTGTTCGGCAGCCCTGCCAGCCCGGCGATGCAGGCGCAACAGGCCGACCTCGCAGCCCACACGGCTGGCGTGGCCGAGCGGGACACCACCGTCCTCGTCTCCAATGACCCGGCCTTGCGGCAGCGCCTTGGTGCGCCGGAGGGCGAGTTTGCCGCCGTGCTGGTCGGCAAGGATGGCGGCGTGAAGCTGCGCAGCACCACGCCGATCCGTTACGGCGAACTGGCCGCGACGGTGGATGCCATGCCGATGCGGCGTGGCGAGATGCAGGGGATGGGCCGCTGATGTCGCAGACGGCCGTCGCTCCGCTGGACGACAAGACCGCCGAAAGCACGTCCTTCACCGTCATTGCCGGCCTGATCCGGCTCATCGACCTGATGCTTCTGGCGCTCGCCGGCGCCTTGTCGATCCGGCTCATGACGTGGATCGATGGCCAGACGCCGCAGGGGGCGGTGCTGCTGTCCTGCGGGGCGGGCGCTGTCGCGGCCTGCCTGGGGATGGCGCGGGAGGATGCCTACACGCATGCCAACCTGCAGTCGCTGCCGACGCAAATCCGGCTGTTCATCAAGCCGGTGCTGTTCGGGGCGTTCTGCCTGATCGCCTGCCTGTTCGTGCTGTATGACGGCAAGATGCCGGACCGGCTGTGGCCCCTGGCCTGGATCGGCATGTCGATCACGCTGGTGATCGGGTCGCGTTTTCCGCTGTCCCACCTTGTGCGCCGCTGGACGCGCGACGGGCGGCTTTCCCGCAAGGTCGCCATCGTCGGGCTGGGCGACTTCAGCCGCGACTTCATCGAGCGGCTGCGCGAGGAGCCGAACGCGTTCCGCATCGTGGGCATCTATGACGACCGCCTCTCGCGCGTGCCGCCCAGCCAGTTGGGCGTGGGCGTGATGGGCACGGTGGCCGACCTGCTCGAACGGTCGCGTCAGGAGAAGATCGACGTGATCGTCGTGGCACTGCCGCTGAGCGCGGTGGAGCGGATCAAGGTCATCATGGAGCAGTTGAGCAGCACCGTCAGCGACATCGTGCTGACCACGGGGCTGAGCGGGCTGGAAGTCACGCGCGCCCAATTCGCCGGCATCGGCCGCAACCCGGTCGTGATGGTGCGGGAGGCGCCGCTCAAGGACTGGCGTGCGTTCGAGAAGGGGTTGCTCGACTACTCGGTCGGCATCCTGGCGCTGCTGATCCTGTCGCCGGTGCTGCTGTTCACCGCCATCGCCATCAAGCTGGACTCGCCGGGCCCGGTGCTGTTCCGCCAGCCGCGCATGGGGTTCAATAACCGGCTGTTCCTTTGTTACAAGTTTCGCTCGATGCACCATAAGATGGCCGATCTGCTGGCCGACACGCAGACCAGCCGCGGCGATCCCCGGGTCACCAGGGTCGGCCGCATCATCCGCAAGCTGTCGGTGGACGAGCTGCCGCAACTGCTCAACGTGCTGAATGGCACGATGTCGCTCGTCGGGCCGCGCCCGCACGCGCCCAACACCAAGGCGGCCGATCAGTTGTTCAGCGAAGTCGTCCAGCAATACGCGACCCGGCACCGCGTGAAGCCCGGCATCACCGGCTGGGCACAGGTCAACGGCTGGCGCGGCGAGACCGCGACGGTGGAGCAGATCGAGCAGCGAGTCGCCTGCGACTTGTTCTACATCGAGAACTGGTCCGTCGGTTTCGACCTCAAGATCATGCTGATGACCGTCCTGCGCGAAGTCGCCAGCCGCAACGCGTTCTGACGGCTACGCGTCGCCGCCCGCCGTTCCCGCGTCCCGGACAAGCCGTGCAGCCCGCATCGCGGTCTGCGCCGTGCGGGCTACGCGCGGGCGTTTCCTGCGGCTAGGGTATCGGTGCCGGCTGGCAGGCCGGTCACTCCGCCGGTCTTCCGACTCGGCGCCCTTCTGTAAGAGGCATGCATGCTCCTCTCCCGACGCACCCTGATCGTAGCCACCGCCAGCCTGGCTGGGGCGCCCGCCTTTGCCCAATCCGCCGACCCCAGGATGGCTGACCGCGTGCTCGGCAAGCCCGACGCGCCGGTCACCCTGCAGGAGTGGTTTTCGCTGACCTGCACGCATTGCGCCGCATGGGGCAAGGAGGTGTTCCCGCAGGTCAAAGCCAAGCTGATCGACACCGGGAAGGTCCGCTATATTTACCGCGACTTCCCGCTCGACCAGGTGGCGCTCACCGCGGCCATGGTGGCGCGCGCCCTGCCGCCGGAGCGGTATGAGGCGTTCGTCGCCACCCTGCTCGCCTCGCAGGACCGGTGGGCGTTCGCCCGCGACATCAACCCGACGGACGAGCTGTTCAAGCGGGCCGCGCTGGCCGGCATGCCGCGGGCGGTGTTCGACGCGACGGTCGGCGACCAGAAACTGCGCGACGCGATCCTGGCCGAACAACAGGGCGGCGTGGACAAGTACAAGGTGGACAGCACGCCCACCTTCGTCGTCAACGAGAAGCCGCACGCCGGGGAGCAGTCCTACGACGCGATCGCCGGCTACGTCGCCGCGGCGGCCTGACCGCAATTGGCCATCGCCTTCAGCCGCCTCCGCATCGCCGGGTTCAAGAGCTTCGCCGAGACGCAAACGGTGGAGATCCTGCCGGGGCTGACCGGCGTGGTCGGCCCCAACGGCTGCGGCAAGTCGAACGTGGTCGAGGCGCTGCGCTGGGCGATGGGCGAGAGCAACGCACGATCGCTGCGGGGCGGCGAGATGGACGACGTGATCTTCGCCGGCACCGCGGGGCGTCCCAGCCGCAACCTGGCCGAAGTGGTGCTGACCCTGGAAGACGCGATCGGCGCCGCGCCGCCGCCGTTCCATGAGGCGCCGGAACTGCAGATCAGCCGCAAGATCGAGCGCGGCTCCGGCAGCACGTTTCGCGTCAACGGCCGCGAGGCGCGGGCGCGTGACGTACAAACTCTGTTCGCCGATCTGGCCAGCGGGGCACGGTCGTCCGCCATGGTCAGCCAGGGCCGGGTCGGCACCATCATCAACGCCCGCCCGGACGAACGCCGCGCGATCCTGGAGGAGGCGGCCGGGATCACCGGGCTGCACGCCCGGCGGCACGAGGCGGAGCTGCGGCTGCGGGCGGCAGAGGGCAACCTGGAACGGGCGGAGGATCTGCGCGCGCAGCTCGACAGCCAGCTCAGCGGGCTGCAGCGCCAGGTGCGCCAGGCCAACCGCTGGCGCACGCTGTCCACGACGGTGAAGGAGGCGGAGGCAGAACTGCTGTCGCTCGCCAAGGCCCGGGTGGAGCTGGCGCGCAGCCAGGCGGCGGAAGCGGTGCAGACGGCCAAGGCGGCGCTGGGCGCGCGGGCCGAAGCCGCCACCGTCACCGCGGCCCGCGCGCGGGAGACGGCGGAGGCGGTGCCGCCGCTGCGCACCGTCGAGGCCGACGCCCGCACGGCGTTGGAACGGCACCGCATCGTGCGCGAGCAGGTGGATGCCGAGGTCGCCCGCGCCCGGGACGCGCTGGCCGCGGCGACGGCGCGGCTGACGCAAGTGTCCCGCGACCTCAAACACGCCGAACAGACCAAGGCCGATGCCGACGCGGCGACGGCGCGGCTGGCGGCGGAAGGCGAGCGGTTGCGGGAGGCCGATGCCGGTTCGGCCGAACGCATTGCCGCGGCCGAGACCGAGGCCGTCCAGGCGCGCGATGCCGTGCGCGAGGCGGAGGCCGCCGCAAATGTCGCCACCGAACGCGCGGCGGAACTGACCGCCACCAGCCAGGTGCTCAGCCAGGCCTACGCGCAGGCCGAAGCCAGGCACCGCCGGGTCGCCGGCCAGCTTGCGCAGTTGCGGGCCGAGCGCGATCGGGCTGCGGCCGGGCAGGTGTCCGCCGATCAGGTCGCCCGCGCCGTCGAGCTGGCGACGCAGACCGAAGCCGAAGTCAAGCACGCCCGCGAAGCGCTGGACGCCGCCGAGCGCGCCCGCGCCGCTGCCTCCGAGCAGGCGTCGCGCGCCCGGCACCAGGATGCCGGCGCTGCCGCCGCCCTCGCCAAGCTATCCGCCGAGACGACTGCGCTGGCCGAGGTGCTGGCGGTGAAGGACGGCGAGCGCTGGCCGCCGATGGTGGACGCGCTCACCGTGCCGCCCGGCCTGGAAGCGGCGCTCGGCGCCGTGCTGGGCGAGGAACTGGGCGCCGCCGCCGACCCGGGCGCACCACGCCATTGGCGGGAACTGCCGCCGCTGTCCGGCGCCAACCTCCCCGCCCCCGCGCTTGCCGATCTGGTCGCCGGGCCACCCGCCCTTCGCCGCGCGCTGGATGGGATCGGGCTGGTCGAGACCGATGCGGAAGGCGACGCGCACCACCCCACCCTGGCCGCGGGGCAGACGCTGGTGTCACGCGCGGGCGCGGTGTGGCGCTGGGACGGCTACACCATCCGCGCCGGCACGCCGACTGCCGCCACCGTGCGGCTGCAGCAGCGCAACCGGCTGAAAGGGCTGCGCTCGAGGCTCGCCGAGGCGAAAGCCGAGGCCGCCACGTCGGCGAGCATCCGGCACGCTGCCGAGATCGCCGACCGCGACGCCGCCGCGGCCGACACCGCCGCGCGCGCGGCCCGGCGGGATGTCGAGCAACGGTTCGAACGCGCCCGCGCCGACTCTGCGCGCCTGACTGCGCAGGCCGACGCCGCCCGCTCCAAGCTCGGCGCGCTGGACGAGCAGCTCGCGCGCCTGGCCCCGGATGCGGCCGACGCCGAAGCCGCGCTGGCGGCGGTGACGGCGGAGCGCGCGACGCTGCCCGACCTGACCATGCTGCGCCAAACCGTGGAACGCGCCCGCGCCGGGCTCTCCGCGGCCAGGGCGCGCGAAGCCGCCGCGGAGACGGCACTGCGCGACCGCTCACGCGAAGCCGCGACACGCACCGCCCGGCTGCAGGCGATCGGCGCCGAGGCCGCCGACTGGGCCGCCCGCGCGGCCAGCGCGGATAGCCGCGTCAGCGATCTGCGCGCACGCTGCGAGGAAGCCACGGCCGAGCAGGCCGGGTTGCAGGCCGGGCCTGCCGAGGTCGCCACGCGGTCGGCCGAGGTGATCGAGGCGCTGCGCGACGCCGAGGCCGAACACCGCCGCGCCGCCGCGGCGCTGAAGGCGGCCATCGAGGCGGAGACGAACGCCGCCACCGGCGCCCGCAACGCCGAAGCCGCTTTGGCCAGCGCGCGCGAGGACGTCGTGCGGGCAGAGGCCTTCGCATCGCAGGCCGATCATGCCTGGGGCACGGTCGCCGAACGCATCCTGGAGCGGCTGGGCGCCACGCCTACCCTGCCGCCGCCGCCTGCCGATCTGTCGCCGGAAGCCGAGGAGAAGGCCCGGCGCCGGCTCGACCGGCTGACCCGCGAGCGGGAGGACATGGGCCCCGTCAACCTGCGCGCCGCGATCGAGGCGGAGGAGATGGAGGCCCGCATCGCCGGCATTTCAGGCGAGAAAGAGGAGCTGAGCACCGCCATCGCGAAACTGCGCGGCTCGATCGGCCACATCAACCGGGAGGGCCGCGAGAAGCTGTCCCGCGTGTTCGCCGAGGTGGACCGCCACTTCCAGACGCTGTTCGCCCGCATGTTCGGCGGCGGCAAGGCACATCTGGCGCTGGTCGGCTCGGACGACCCGCTGCTGGCGGGGCTGGAAATCTACGCCCAGCCACCCGGGAAGAAGCTGGCGACGCTCTCCCTGCTGTCGGGCGGCGAGCAGGCGCTGACCGCACTCTCGCTGATCTTCGCCGTGTTCCGCTGCAACCCGGCGCCCGTCTGCGTGCTCGACGAAGTGGACGCCCCGCTGGACGACGCCAATGTCGAGCGGTTCTGCACCCTGCTTGGCGAGATGGTGCAGGAAACCGGCACCCGCTTCCTCGTCGTCACCCACCATCACCTCACGATGGCACGGATGGACCGGCTGTATGGCGTGACGATGCAGGAACGCGGGGTGTCGAAGCTACTGTCGGTCGATTTGGCGCGGGCGGCGGAGATGGTCGAACAGCGGGTCGCGGCGGAGTAGCCCGGCCCGCCCTAGTCCCCCGCAGACACCCGCCAGGTCCCTTCCGCATACTCCCCGATCGTCCGGTCGGAGCTGAACCAGCCCATGTTGGCGGTGTTCAGCACGGCCGAGCGCCACCAGGCGGCCGGGTCGCGCCATTTCGCGTCCACCTGCTCCTGCGCCTTGTCGTAGGCGTCGAAATCCGCGCAGACGAAGAACGGGTCGGCGTGCGTCAGGCGGTCGGCAAGGGCCGCGTAGCGCTGCGGTTCCTGCGGGCTGAATACCCCGGTGCGCAGCGCCTCGATCACGTCGCGCAAGGCCGGGCAGCTATCGATGGTGCCGGTCGCGTCCAGGCCGGCGGTGGACCGCCTCGCCTCCACCTCCTCCGTCGTCATGCCGAAGATGAACATGTTGTCCGCACCGACCCGCTCGCGGATCTCGACGTTCGCGCCGTCCAGCGTGCCGATGGTGAGCGCGCCGTTGAGCGCCAGCTTCATATTGCCGGTGCCGCTGGCTTCCATCCCTGCGGTGCTGATCTGCTCCGACAGGTCGGCCGCCGGGATCAGCAGCTCCGCCAGGCTGACGTTGTAGTTCGGCATGAACACGACCTGCAGCAGGCCGCGCACCGTCGGGTCGCCGTTGACCACGCGCGCCACGTCATGCGCGAGGCGGATGATCTGTTTGGCCAGCAGGTAGGACGGCGCCGCCTTGCCGGCGAAGAACTTCACCCGCGGCCGCCAGTCACGCGTCGGCTGGGCGCGGATCGCGTTGTACTGGCTGATCGCGTGCAGCACGTTCAGCAACTGGCGCTTGTATTCGTGGATGCGCTTGATCTGCACGTCGAACAGCGCCCCGGTGTCCACGACCACGCCGAGCTGCGCCGCGGTCAACCGCGCCACCGCTTCCTTGCGGGGCTGACGCTGCTTGCTGAACGCGTCGCGGAACCCCGCATCCTCCGCGTACGGCGCCAGATCCGCCAGCGCCATCGGGTCACGCAGCACCCGATCCCCGAGCGTATCGACCAGCAGCTTGGTCAGGCCCGGATTGGTCTGGTGCAGCCAGCGGCGGAAGGTGATGCCGTTGGTGCGGTTGACGATGCGGTCGCCCCCCACCGCGGTGTCCAGCTCCCGGAAGATCGTCTTGCGCATCAGGTCGGTATGCAAAGCGGACACGCCGTTGACCGAGTGGCTGCCGAAGAACGCCAAGTGGCCCATGCGGACCCGGCGGCCATTCGCTTCGTCGATCAGGCTCAGCGCCGCGAGCAGCCGGTCATCGGCGCCTTTGGCACGCTGCGTGTCGAGGTGGCGGGCGTTCAGCAGGTAGATGATCTGCATGTGGCGCGGCAGCAGCCGTTCCAGCAGCAGCACCGGCCACATCTCCAGCGCCTCGGGCAGCAGTGTATGATTGGTGTAGCTGACGCAGCCCTGCGTGATCGCCCAGGCGCGGTCCCACTCCACCTGGTGCACATCCATCAGCAACCGCATCAGCTCCGCGATGCCGATTGCCGGGTGTGTATCGTTCAACTGGATGGCAACGTAGTCGGGCAGCGTGTCAACGGTCCCGTGTTCGACCATATGGCGGCGCAGCAGGTCCTGCAGGCTGGCCGAGGCGAAGAAGAATTCCTGGCGCAGCCGCAATTCCTGCCCTGCGGAACTGTCATCGCCGGGGTAAAGCACGCGGCTGACGGCTTCGGCGCGCACCCGGTCGGTCAGGGCGCCGACGTGGTCGCCGCGGTTGAACGCCTCCAGCAGCAGCGGGTCGGCGGCGCGGGCGGACCAGAGGCGCAGCGTGTTGGCGTGCGCGCCGCCATACCCGACGACGGGGGTGTCGAACGCGACCGCAAACAGGGTTTCGGCAGGGTTCCAGGCAAAGACCGTCCGCCCGCCCTCGATCGTTGCGGCAACGCTGCCGCCGAAACCGATGCGATAGGACAGCTCAGGGCGCTGGAACTCCCACGGGTTGCCCGCGGTCAGCCAGTCCTCCGGCTGTTCCTGCTGCCAGCCATCCTTGATGGTTTGCCGGAACAGCCCGTGATCGTAGCGGATGCCGTAACCGAACGAGGGGATGCCCAGCGTCGCCATGCTTTCCATAAAGCATGCGGCCAGGCGCCCCAGCCCACCATTCCCGAGCGCCGCGTCCGGCTCCACCCCGCGTAGGTGGTCGAGGTCCACACCCTCCCGCGCGAGCGCCACCCGCAGCGGGCCGATGATGCCGAGGTTTCCGGCGGCGTCGAACAGCAGCCGCCCGATCAAGAATTCGAGCGAGAAATAATGCACCCGCTTGGCGCCGCGCGCCCGCGCCCTGGCGGCCGAGTTGGTCCAGGTGTCGGTCACCCGGTCACGCACCGTCAGCGCGGTGGCGGTGAACCAGTCGCGCTGGCTGGCGCGGTTCGGCGTTTTGCCGACGGAATACAGCAGCTTAGCGACAATCGCCGCGTGCAATTCATCGGTAACGTTCTGCGCCTCCGTCTGGACGGGGCTGCCGGGTGCGATCTCGGGGGGCATGTCCATCAAGGCTGCTCCAAACTGGCCGCGTCGAGCATGGCACAGAACCGTGGGAACGTCAGGCGGCAGTGTGCCGCCGGCGGCGACTTCGGCCGCATAGCCTAACCTTCGGCCTCACTCGTTACGATAGCACGGGAGTACCCCTCCTGTTTGGCTCCCCGGCGCACTATATCTCGGCTGTTTTTCGGAGTGTGCATCCATGTCCCGCCTTCGGCTTCCCTTGGCCGCTGCCCTGGCACTCGCAGTCGCGCTGGCTCCCGGCCTGGCTTTGGCTCGGGTTGGCGGCGGTGCCTCGATGGGCAGCCGCGGTGGTTTCACCTACTCGGCCCCGCCGGCCACAAGCACGGCGCCGTTCTCCGCAGCGCCCATGCAGCGTAGCATGACGCCGCAGAGCAGCCCCTCGCTGGGTGCGCCGTCCTACGCGCCTGCCTATGGCGGCAGCCGCTTCGGCGGTGGCGGCTTCGCCTCCGGCCTGCTGGGCGGGCTGGTCGGCGCGGGCATCGGCGGCATGCTGTTCGGCCACGGCATGTTCGGCGGCATCGATGGCGGCGGCAGCATCATCGGCCTGCTGATCCAGTTGGCATTGATCTTCTTCGTCGGCCGCTGGCTGCTGCGCCTGGTGTTCAACCGGCAGCCGATGTTCGCCGGCCTGGGCGGCGGCGGCGGGTCCGGCGGCGCTGGGTTCGGCGGCATGGGTGGGGCTCGTGCGGCTACGCCCTCGGCGCGCCCGATCGCGATCAGCCCGGCCGACTACCAGGCCTACGAGCAGTTGCTGAAGGCCATGCAGGCGGCGTGGAGCAATGAGGACCTGAACGCGTTGCGTGCGATCGCGACGCCGGAAATGGCCGGCTACTTCGCCGAGCAGATGGCCGCACTCCGCAGCCGCGGCCTGCGCAACACCGTCAGCAACGTCCGCCTGCAAAAGGGTGACCTTGCGCAGTCCTGGTCGGAAGGTTCGCGCGAATACGCCACCGTCGCGATGCAATTCGCGATGCTGGACGTCACGCGGGACCAGTCTGGCCGGGTTGTCGATGGCAGCGAAACCGAGGAGCAGGTCGTGACCGAGATCTGGACCTTCGTGCGCAGCCCCGGCGGCCGCTGGATCCTCTCCGCCATCCAGCAGACGCGATAGGTCCAGCGTCGTCGTTGCGCGCGCACGGGAACAACCAGGGCCACGCGGCAGGACCTGCAGGGTGGCCCTGGATTGTTTCGCAAGTGCCCACAAGGACGGAAATGACTACTCGAACGCCTCCTCCGGAACCTGGATCGGCGGCTTCGCCTTGCGGAACGCGGCATAGACCTGGGCGAGTAGCAGCAGCACGCAGACGCCCAGGAAGAACGCGCTGATTGGGCGGTCTATGAACGTCGCCAGGCTGCCGCGGGAGAGTAGAACGGACCGCCTGAAGTTCTCCTCCAGCCGCGGGCCGAGCACGAAACCGAGCAGGATCGGCGCCGGTTCGAAGCCGAGCTGGAGCAGCAGATAGCCGAAGCCGCCGAAAACCAGCGTGGCGCCGACGTCGAACATCTCGTTGCGGGCGGCGAACACGCCGATGCAGACGAAGAACAACGCCGTCGGATACAGGAAGCGATACGGCACGCTCAGCAGCCGCACCCAGATGCCGATCATCGGCACGTTGAGCACTACCAGGATCAGGTTGCCGATCCAGAACGACGCGATCAGTCCCCAGAAGATGTCCGGCTGTTCCACGATCAGCCGCGGCCCGGGTTGGATGCCGTGGATCATCAGCGCGCCCAGCAGCAGCGCCATGACGGCGTCGCCGGGGATGCCGAGGCTCATCGTCGGGATGAAATCGCCCTGCACGGCGGAGTGGGTGGACGCCTCGGGCGCCGCAACGCCCTCGATCGCGCCGTGGCCGAAGCGCTCCGGCGTCTTGGAGATCTTCTTTTCCGCGGCGTAGGCGATGAACGATGCGATAGTTGGCCCGGTGCCGGGTATGAGCGAACACAGGCTGCCGATGACAGTGCCGCGCAAGATCGGCGGCAAGGCGCGCCGCAGGTCGTCGCGCTGCGGGCGCAGGTCGCGCAGGCCCAGCCGCATCCGCTTCGTCCCGGTGGGAATGATCGCGTTGACGCTTTTCAGGAACTCGGCAATGCCGAACAAGCCGAGCGAGACGGCGACCAGTTCCAACCCGTCCGACAGCTCCAGATAGCCGAAGGTGAACCGCTCGCTTCCCGTGTTCACGTCGGTGCCGACCAGGCTGAGCAGGATGCCCAGCAAGGTCATCGCGACGCCCTTCACCGGCGAGCCCTTCGCCAGCGTCGATCCGGCCAGCAAGCCCAGCAGCATCAGCGAGCAGATTTCCTGCGGGCCGAACTTGAAGGCGATTTCGGCGATGTAGGGCGCCAGCACGATCATCTGCATGATGCCGAAAGCGGCGCCTATCACGGCCGCCAGCATGGTGATGCCCAAGGCCACGCCGCCGCGCCCGGCTTTCGTCATCGGGTAGCCGTCCAGGCACGTCACCGCGTGGGGCGGATGGCAGGGCAGGTTGAGCAGGATGGAGCAAATCGCCCCGCCATACTGCGCGCCGTAATAGATGCCGGCCAGCATCAGCAGGGCGGCCACCGGCTGCATCGAAAACGTCAGCGGCAGCAGGATCGAGATCGACGACAGCACGCCCATGCCGGGCAGCACGCCCACGATGTTGCCCACCATCACGCCGACGAAGCACCACATCAGGTTATGCGGCTCGAGCGCCACGCCGAAGCCGTGCGCCAGCCCGGCGATGCTGGTTTCGATCACAGCACACCGCGCAGGATCGGGAAGGGCACCTTCAGGCCGTAGGCGAACAACGCGACCCCGAACACCGTCACCGCGGCAGCCAGCAACAACGCCTCGATCAGCCGCGTGCTGCGGGTGCCCAGCGCTGCTACGAAGACGCAGGCGAAAATTGCCGGCAGCAATCCCGCGCCATTGGCCAGCACCACGAACAGCACCACGGCGGCCCCGATCGCGGCCGCACCCCGCCAGTCCGGCGCACCCGTCGCATGGCCCTCCGCCGCAGGCTTGGCGATCACCGCCATCAGCACGCCCAGCAGCACCATGCCCGTGCCGAGTACGACGGGGAAAAATCCGGACCCCATGTCCGCCAGTTCGCCGAAGCCATATTGCTGCCCCTGGATAATGGCGAACGCGCCGATCAGGGCCACCAAAGCCCCGGCATAGTAGTCGCGATGCCGCGCGAAGCGGTTCACGCCGATAGCTCCCGCATGAGCGCGAACAGCGCGGGTTGCCGCTCGAACCCGATGCCGGGACAGTCCGGCAGGTTCAGCGTGCCGTTGGTCACGTGCATGTCCTCCGCGTAGCCTCCGAACGCCCCGAACACGCCTGGATAGGCTTCGCATCCACCTAAGCCGAGCCCGGCCGCAACCGCAAAGGACATCATGTTGCCGCCATGCGGGTAGATCTGCCGGCGGCTGCCGCCCATTGCCTCCATCCGTTGCACCATCGTGACATAGGCGGCAATGCCGTAGGCCTGCGGCGGATCGACCTGCAGCACGTCATGGTGCGGCCGGAAGCCGCCGAAACGCAGCAGGTTTTCCACGTCTGCCAGGCAGAACAGATTCTCCCCGGTCGCGAGCGGCGGGGCGTAGCGCCGGGCCAGCTCGGCAAACTCATGGAAGGCCTGCGGGCCGCACGGCTCCTCGAACCAGCGCAGCCCGTATTCGGCGAGCCGGTCCGCATAAGCCTGTGCCCGCTCACTGCTGAGCGCCGCGTTGGCATCCACCGCCAGCCGGCCCGCATCGCCCAGGATCGCCAGCACCGCCTCGATCCGCCGGCAGTCGTCGCCCAGCGCCACGCCGCCGGTCTTGATCTTCAGCGCCGTATAGCCGTTGTCGAGATGGCGGCGGACTTCGTCCTGCAACAGCGCCAGATCATCCTTCGGCTGATACCAGCCGCCGCCGACATAGACTGGCACGGCGGCCCGCACCGGCCCGGCGCCGTGACGTTCCGCCAGCACATCCCAGAGCGGCCGGTCCATCGCCTTGGCCAGCGCGTCCCACACCGCCACCTCGATGGTGCCGACCGGGATGGAGCGTTCTGCATCGCCGCCGGGTTTCTCGCGCAGGACCATGCGCGCGGCGACCTTCGCCGGGTCGATCAGGCCTGCGGCATCGACCAGCGAGTCCGGCGGGGCGGACAGCACGCGCGGGATGAAGCGCTCGCGCATCACGGCGCCGCATGCATAGCGTCCGGTGGAGTTGAAGGCATAGCCTACGACGGGACGGCCGGCGCGGATGACGTCGGTCACCACGGCGACGATCGACGTCGTCATTTCCGAGAAGTCGAACGCCGCGTTGCGCATGGCCGACTGGACGGGAACGGCGCGTTCGCGGATGGCGGTGATCCGCATGTCAGACCGCCGTGATGCCGGCTTTGGCGATGATGTCACGCCACTTCGGCACCTCCGTTTCGATGCGCTTGCGCAGGCCGTCCGGCCCATTGGCCAGGACGATGAACCCGTCAGCCTGCAACTGAGCGTTCACCGTCTTATCGTTCAGGATCGCCAGGCTGGCTTGCGCCAAGGCGTCCACGATGGCCGGCGGCGTTTTGGCAGGCGCCAGGAATCCCTGGAAGGTGTCGGTGACGAGGTCCTTGTAGCCGGCCTCCGGCATGGTCTGCACATCGGGCAGGTCGAACCACCGTTCGCCCCAGGTGATGCCCAGCCCGTTCAACGCGCCGCTGACGATCAGCGGGTGGGCGGGGGACAGCGCCACGCAGGCGAGTTGCGTGGTGGAGCTGAGCACGGCCTGAACCGCCGGACCCGCGCCGCTGAATGGCACGTGCGTCACCTTGATGCCGGCGTCGATCTTCAGCATCTCGCCGGACAGATGCGGCGTCGAGCCGATGCCGGGGCTGCCATAGCTGAGCGCGTTAGGATCGGCCTTTGCCCGCGCCACCAGGTCCGCGATCGTCTTGATGCCGCTTTTCGGGTCGGCGATGAACACGTTGGGCGATGTGCCGAGTTCCGCGATCGGGGCGAAATCGGTGTACACGTCGAACGGAACGCGCTTGTAAAGCGACGGGTTGGCCACCAGCGCGCTCGACGCCACCAGCAGCGTGTAGCCGTCCGGGTCGGCGTGGGCCACCACGTTGGCGCCGATATTGCCGCCCGCACCCGCCCGGTTCTCCACGATGAACGAGCCGCCGAGGCGCTCGCCCAGATGGGCCGCCATGATCCGGGCCATGATGTCGGTCGGGCCCGCCGGCGCGAACGGCACGATGATGCGCACTGGCCGGTCCGGGTAGCCCGCCGCCTTTGCCCGGCTGGCCAACGCCAGCCCGGCCGAGCCCAGCAGTACGCTGCGCCTGTTCAATCCCGCCATCTCGTTCTCCCCTCGCGGCGCGTTCGCGCGCCGTCGTTGCGTTGTGGTTAGCGTATCACAATGGGGTTTAACGGCGAACCGACGGCCCCGGTGATCGGCAGCGCCGGCGCCACGAACAGGAAGTCGTAGGTCTTGTCCGCCGCGCATTCCTGCGCCAGCACGTCGAGCTTGAAGATCTCGCCCATCGTCAGGCCCATGATCGGGATGCAGATCCAGTGCCAGGGCTGGTTGATGCCCTCCGAGTTGTTCGGCCGCACCTCGACGCCCCAGGTATCCGTCGCCACTGCCGACACCTGGTGCGCCTGCAGCCAGTCCAGCGTTTCGAAGTCGAGGCCGGGCGCGTCACCGCCGGGGTAGCCGTCCCATGACCCGGCGGCCAAACAGCGCTCCATCTGCCCGGTGCGGATCAGCAGGTGGTCGCCCCGCCCGACCGCGACGCCCTGCGACGCGCAGGCGCCGTCCAGCATGTCGTTGGTGATCGCGAACCCGTCCGGCAGCGCGTCCATCCCGAGGTGGCGCGCGATGTCGAGCAGCACGCCGCGCCCGACCATCTTCTCCTTCGTGTGGTGGATGCCGGCCTTGGCCGCGCCGAAGGACGACACCTCCCGGCAATCATAACCGTTCCACATGTGGTCGTCGAAGAAGATGTGGCCAAGCCCGTCCCAGTGCGTGCCCGCCTGCAACGGGAACAGCACCATGTCATCGGCGGAGCGGATGCCGCGCTTGTCGAGCGTGCCGGAATACGCATCCGAACCGCTGCGCAGCATGGTATGCACCGGGTTGAAGCGTCCAACCGGCGGGAATTTGGTCTTGCCGCCCTGCGGCCCGTCCTTGTCGTAGTTCAGCGCCAGGGAGATGACCTGCCCCTTGCGCACCAGCCCGGCGGCGCGGACGATATCGGCGGGCGTGGTGTAGTTCAGCGTGCCGACATTGTCATCGGGCCCCCACTTGCCCCAGTTCTTCAGCCGCGCCGCCGCAGCGTCGAGCTCGGTGCGGGTGACGCGTGTCGGCTGGCCTGGCTCAGCCCGTACGTTGGTGTCCATTGGTCTTTCCCCTCTGTTTGGTGTTCGGCCGTTTGGGCCGGGTTGGCGGCACGGACCGGAAGCCCGCCGCAAGAAATGGCACCAGGTGGCGCAACGCAGCCTCGGTATCGCCGGGGTCGCACGCGCCGCCGGTCAGCGACTGGATGCGGCCCGGATCGGCCATGGTGTAGAACATGGCGCCCAGCAGGAAGTGGAACCGCCAGCCCAACTCCTCCGCAGCAAGATCGGGCAACAGGCGGTGCAGGGCGGCAATGTAATGCTTGCTGGAGTCATCGAAGGCGCTGGCGAGGATGCGGCGGCTGAACGCCTCCGGCTCCGTCGCCAGCCGGGCGCGCAGCTTGACGAACATGCGGCCACCGAAGCGCGTCTCCGCCCCCATGGTCAGCGCCGGGCGCAGGAAGGCCTCGATCACCCGTTCCAGCGTCGGCTCGGTGATCTCGTCCAGCAGCCGCATGCGTTCTTCGGCGATCGGCTGGGCGCGGGCGGCGAAGATTTCCGCCAGCAGGTTCGCCTTCTCACCGAAATGGTAGTTCAGCGCCGCCAGGCTGACGTCGGCCGCTGCGGCGATCTGGCGGATGCTGACCGCGTGCCAGCCGTGCTCGGCAAACAACCGCTCCGCCGCGTCGATAAGGCGCTGCCTAACCGGCTTGATCGCATCTGCATGGCCCGAAACTGTTGCGGCAGCCGCTTCCATATCCGCCTTGACTGGAACGAACGTTCGTATAGCGTCCCTTTCAGAAGAACCAATGTCAAGTGATCCGATAGGGAGTTGCGCCGAGCATCATGAGCAAGACCATCCTGAGCTGCGCCGTCACCGGCAACCAGACGACGCTGGCGCAACATCCCGGGCTGCCCTGCACGCCGGAACAGATCGCCACCGCCTGCATCGATGCCGCCAAGGCCGGCGCGGCGATCACCCATATCCACGTGCGCTATCCGGACGGGCGCCCCTCGATGGAGCTGGCGCACTATAAGGAAGTGGTGGACCGCATCCGCGACAGCAGCACGGACGTGATCATCAACCTGACCACCGGGCCGGGCCAGCGCTTCATCCCCGGCAAGGAAGACCCGTCGGTCGCCGCACCCGGCACCACGCTGACCCACCCGATGCGCCGCGTGGAGCACGTGATCGCGCTGAAGCCGGAAATCTGCACGCTCGACCTCAACACCATGTGGTCCGGCACCTCGGCGGTGATCAACTCGCCGGAAAGCATCACCACCATGGCGAAGGCGATGAAGGAAGCCGGGTCGAAGCCGGAGCTGGAGGTGTTCGACGGCGGCGATATCCAGCTCGCCAAGATGCTGATCTCCCAGGGCGTGCTGGACAGCCCGGCACTGTTCCAGATCGTCACCGGCATCCGCTTCGGGTTTGAGCAGACGCCGCAGACCATGGCGTACGCACGCTCGATCCTGCCGCCGGATGCGGTCTGGGCCGGGTTCGGCATCGGCCGCATGGCCTATCCGATGCTGGCGGCGGCCTTCCTGCTCGGCGGCCATTGCCGCGTCGGGCTGGAGGATGCGGTCAATCTGCGCCGGGGCGTGCTGGCGCCCGACAATGCCGCTATGGTGCGCAAGGCCGCGCACATCATCGACGAGCTCGGTGGTGAGCTGGCGACGGTGGCCGAGGCGCGGGAGATGCTGGGCCTGACGAAACACTAAACCTAAGGGGAGGAAGCAAGATGCCGACAAGGCGCAATTTCCTGCGGACGGCCGGTTTGGCCTTCTGCAGTTGCTGCATGCTGGACAACGCGAAGGCGCAGCTCGCATCGACCCGCACGCCGGTCACCGTGGCCGGCAAGCGCGTCAAGACGATCGACACGCACTGCCACTGCCTGTTCTCCGATGCGGTGGCCTTGATGGGTGACGCGGCACAATCCGTCATGCCGCCCACCAAGGGTGTCGCCGAACATTTCCTGCAACAGGATGGCGGGGTGGCGGCGCGGCTGAAGCTGATGGACGACATGGCCATCGACATGGAGGTGCTGTCCGTCAACCCCTATTGGTACAAGCAGCCGCGCGACATCGCTGCCAAGATCTGCGCCATCAACAACGAGGCGCTGTCGCAGCTTTGCAGTGCCCATCCGGACCGTTTCGCCGCCTACGCCAGCATCGCGCTGCAATACCCGGACATGGCCGTGCAGCAACTGGACGACGCGATGCGCAAGCAGGGCCTGAAGGGCGCCGCGATCGGCGGCACCGTGCTCGGCGAAAGCTTCTCCCAGCCGCGCTTCGACCCTGTCTGGGCCAAGGCCGAGGAGCTGGGCGCCGTGCTGTTCATCCATCCGGGCGGCGTGCCGGAGCTTGCGGCCCGCGTGGCGGGGAATGGCTGGCTGGCCAACACCGCCGCCTACCCTCTGGAAACCACGGTGGCGCTGCAGCACCTGATCTTCGAGGGCACGCTGGACAAGTTCCCGAAGCTGAAGATCCTGTCCGCGCATGGCGGCGGGTATTTCCCGTCCTATGCGCCGCGGGCGGACCATGGCTGCTTCGTCTCGCCGCAGAACTGCAACCCTGGGATCGTGCTGAAGAAGCAACCGACCGAATACCTCAACCAGTTGTATTTCGACTCGCTGGTGTTCACGCCGGAGGCGCTGCGGCACCTGGCCGCACAGGTCGGCGCAAGCCAGATCATGCTCGGCACCGACGCGCCCATTCCGTGGGAGCTGCATCCCGTGGACCCCGTCATGGCGACAGCCAGCTTCAGCGACGAGGAGAAAGCCGCCATCCTGGGCGGCAATGCGATGCGCCTGTTCGGGCTGACCAGTTGAGGCGGTTCCTAAGTCTGGGCGGGTTACCCTCCCTTCATCCACGACCGTCATGCCAGGCCTCGAGCCTGGCATCCACGCCGCCGCCGGCTTTGCCAGAATGAACTCGAGCCGCAATTTTCCACGCTGGCCAGGCCGATGGAACGACCCATCCGTGGACAGGGCCCGGCATGACGGCGGCAAGATTGGGCTCCTATGCAATCGCCCTCTCCCGTGAAGAGCGGGATAGGGAGCGCATGGCCCCGCGCGCTCGTCCTGCTGCTTCTGCTGCTACCGTTCGCCGCTGCGGCACAGGATTATCCTACGCGGCAGATCCGCGTGCTGGAGCCGCTTGCGGCGGGAAGTGCCGTGGACGTCGTTACCCGGATCGTGACCGAGAAGATGGGGCTTACGCTCGGGCAAGGTCTTTATGTCGATAATCAGCCAGGCGCCGCCGGACTGATCGGCATGCGGACAGGGATGCGCTCGCCGCCCGACGGCTACACGATCATCGCCGTCAACGACAGCGTGGTGACCGTGCTGCCGAACATGCGCGTCGATGCCGGCTACGATCCACGCAAGGATTTCACGCCGATCATCCAGCTGGTGCGCATCCATTGGGCGCTGGTCGCGAACCCGAACTTCCCAGCCACCACCGTTCAGCAGTTCATCGCGGCGGCGAAGGCAATGCCCGGCGCGATCGACTTCGCCTCCGGCGGGCAAGGCAGCCCGCAGCAGATCGGGATGGAGCTGTTCGTCCGGGCGGCCGGCATCCAGCTCGTGCACGTGCCTTACCGCGGCGCGACACCGGCACTGAACGACGTGCTGGCGGGGCAGGTCCCGGTCATGTTCACCGCCTTGCCGACACCGTTGCCGTTCATCGCCGCGCATAAGCTCACCATTCTCGGCACCGCCGACCTGCATCGCTCGGCGACCCTGCCGGACGTGCCGACGATCGCCGAGCAGGGGCTGCCCGGGTTCGAGTTCCTGGCCTGGGGCGCGCTGCTGGCGCCACCGGGCACGCCGGCGCCGATCGTGGCCAAGCTGCAGCAGGCCGCTGCGGCGGCGCTGGCAGACCCGGCGATCCACAAGCAGCTGACCGATTTCGGCTACGACGTGGTGGGCGGCTCCTCCGACGAGCTGAAGGCGCTGATCGCCAAGGATTACGCCCAGAAAAAGGACCTGCTGCTTGCCGCCAACATCCACGCGGACTGAGCCGGCCGGCGTACTCACCGCGTTCGCGCAGCGGGCCTTCGTCGCGGTGGGCCTGCCCAGCGGCGATGCGGCGGAAGTCGCCGGGCTGATGATCGAGGCCGATCTGGTGGGGGCGGACGCCCACGGCATCTTCCGGCTGCCGCAGTACGTTCGCCGCATCGAGGGCGGCGCCGTCAACCGCACCCCGGCGATCACCGTGAACCGCACCGCAGCCGCGACCGCGCTGGTGGACGGCGACAACGGCATGGGCCACCTGGTGATGTCGCGCGCCGCGGACACGGCCGTTCAGCTCGCCAGCGAGTCCGGCGTCGGCTGGGTCGGCGTGCGACGCTCCAACCACGCCGGGCCAGCCTCGCTCTATGCCGCGATGCCGCTGGCGCACGGCATGGTGGGGATCTACTCCGCCGTGGCCAGCGCCAACCACATGGCGCCCTGGGGCGGGACGGACCTGCTGCTGGGCACCAACCCGCTTGCGGTGGCACTCCCGGCCGGCGACGCGCCGCCCGTGATCCTGGACATCGCCACGACCGTCGTCTCCTACGGAACGATCAAACGCTACGTCCTGCAGGGCAAGACGATGCCGGAGGGCTGGATGATCGACCGCCGCACCGGCGCCCCGCTCACCGACCCGGCGCAGGCAGCGCACGGCGTGCTGCTGCCGATCGGCGGCTACAAGGGCGCGGGCTTGGCGATGATGCTCGGCCTGCTGGCAGGCACGCTGAACGGTGCCGGGATCGGCCGTGACGTGGTGGACTTCAACGCCGACGACAGCAGCGAGACCAACACTGGCCACTTCATCCTCGCCCTGGACGTGAAGCGCTTCATCGACCCGGCGTTGTTCGCCGCCGGCATCGCCGCGCATCTGGCCGAGTTGCACGGGTCCGCTCTGTTGCCCGGCGCCGGGTCGATCCGCCTGCCCGGCGAGGAGCGCGCCCGCCGCCGCGAGGAACGGGCGCGTAACGGCATTCCGCTGGTTCCGGCCTTGGTTGCCGTGCTGGACCAGCTTGGCGAGCGATTGGGGATCGGCGCGCTGTAAACATTGGTTAGGCGGGGAAAGGGGATGGGTCTTCACCCATCCTACAGGCGCCGAATGTACGCCATTACGTGATTGCAGGCCGGATTGCCGGATCAGGGTGGCACGCTAAACCTTCCATCCATGAATGGCCTTCAACGCAGCGGACATGTTCTCCCGGACATGGCGCCGGCTATTCGTCCCCGCTGCGGCCGCGCCTGATGCCGGGTCAGACGGCGGCGCCCGGCGAGCCGGCGATGCGCCAACTGTTCGCGCCGGGTGCGGACGCGATCCTCCGTTTGGCCGCGTTCTCGCTCGTGGGCGTCATCCTCGCGGCCAGCGTCGCCCTCTATATGTGGTCGCACGGCAATTATATCGGCGGCGTGGGCGTAGCACCGGAACAGCCTGTGCCTTTCAGCCATAAGCACCATTCCGGCGAACTCGGGATCGATTGCCGCAACTGCCACCAGCAAGTGGAGTTGATGGCGAGCGCCGGCCTGCCGCCGACGCATACGTGCATGACGTGCCATTCGGAAATCTGGTCGGAGTCCCCGATGCTGCAGCCGGTGCGCGACAGTTTTGCCCAGGACAAGCCGCTGCACTGGGTGCGCGTAAACCGCCTGCCGGACTATGTGTATTTCAATCATTCGATCCACATCGCCAAGAACATCGGCTGCTCGAGCTGTCACGGTGCGGTCGATAAAATGCAGCTCACCTACCGCGCGAACTCGTTCCGGATGGAGTTCTGCCTCGACTGCCACCGCAATCCGGCAAGCTATGTCCGCGCGCCGGACCAGATCTGGAACATGGAGTGGCAGCCGCCGGACGATCAGGCAGCCCGCGGCGCCCAATTGGTAAAGGACCTGCACATCCTCGGGCCGCAAGAGCTGTCCGATTGCTCGATCTGCCACCGGTGAGAATGAACCGCCCCGGCCAGCAATGGCGCAGCCTGGAGCAGTTGGCGGATACGCCGCGGTTCCGCCAGTTCCTGCAGGCCGAATACCCGGCGGTGACGGATCTGTCGGCCGGGCCGGAGCGGCGGCAGTTCCTCAAGCTGATGGCGGCGTCCTTCGCGCTGTCAGGCTTGTCCGGCTGTGACGACCCGCCGGATGGCCGGACCGAGGAAGTCCCCTACGTCAAGAACCCGCTGCGCGCGCTGCCCGGCTCCACGCTGCACTATGCCTCGGTAGCGCTGGTCGATGGGTTGGCGAACGGCATCCTGGTCACGACGGTGGACGGCCGGCCCTACAAGGTCGAAGGCAACCCCGAACACCCGTGGACCCGCGGCGGCACCGATATCTTCGGCCAGGCGTCGATCCTCGATTTGTGGGACCCGGCGCGGTCGCAAACCGTCCGCCACCTTGGCGAGGCGAGCAACTGGCAGACCGTGCGGGGCGCCACGCTCGGTAGGTTCGCAGCGTTACGGGCTGGCGCGGGCGGGTTCCGGCTGCTGACCGGGCCGGTGACGTCGCCCTCGTTGCGGGCGCAGATCGCGGACATGCTGAAGGCGTTCCCCGGCATGCACTGGCACACGCACGTGCCGGTCGATCGCGGCACTCTGTACGCGTCGTCGCAGCGCGTATTCGGCCGGCCGCTGGAAACCCGCTGGCGGTTCGACCAGGCGAGGGTGCTGGTCTCGCTGGATGGCGACTTCCTCGATCCCGGACCGCACCAGGCCGGCGTCAGCCGGGATTGGGTGGCGGCGCGGCAGGCCTCGGCCAAAGCGGGTGCGCTGTTGCCGCTGTACGCCGCCGGGTCGCTGCCGAACCTGACTTCGGCGAAGGCTGACTTTACGGTCGCCGCCACGCCGGCCGAGCTTACGGCGGTGGCGCAGCAGATGCTGGCGGACGTAGGGGAGGCTTCAGCCCAGCCTACGCCGCCCGCGTTGGATAGGTGGCGCACGCAGGTGATGGCCGCACTTCAGGCCAATCGCGGCGCCAGCCTGGTGATCGCCGGCAGCACGGCCCCGCCCGCGTTGCAGGACGCAGTGCACCGGCTGAACGCCGCACTCGGCAACATCGGCAAGACCCTAATCTACACCGCCCCTGCGGCCGAGCCGGCCGAACCGCTGGCCGATCTCGTCACCGCCATGACAGCCGGCCAGGTGTCCGCGCTGGTGATGCTCGACACCAACCCGAGCTATGATGCACCGGCGGAATTGGGCTTCAACGACGCCCTGTCACACGTGCCGCTGAAGATTCACGCCGGCGCGTTCGAGGACGAGACGGCCTTTCGGTGCGACTGGCACTTGCCGCTGGCGCATCCGTTGGAATCGTGGGGCGACGCCCGCTCATTGGACGGAACGGTCGGCCTGATGCAGCCGATGATCGACCCGCTTTACGACGGGCGCACCCCGGCCGAAATCCTGTCGCTGCTGACCGACAATGAACCCGGGACCGCCAAGGACATGCTGCAGGCGTTCTGGCAGGGCTCGCAGGACCCGGCAGCCTTCGCGCCGAAATGGGACGGCATGCTGCGCGACGGCTTCATCGCCGGGTCGGCGTTTCCGGCGGAGACCGTCACGCCCACCGAGGAAATTGCCACCCGGGCGTCCGCCCCGGCTGCCGGCCTGACGGTGCTGTTCCGCCCAGACCCGACGGTTTGGGACGGCCGGGCGGCCAACAATGGCTGGCTGCAGGAACTGCCCAAGCCACTGACCAAGATGGTCTGGGAGAACGCCCTGTTCGTCAGCCCGGCCCTCGCCGCGCGGGAGGCGCTGGCGCAGGGCGACGTGGTGACGCTGACCCTGGCCGGGCGCAGCGTCGAGGGGCCGGCCTGGATCCTGCCGGGCCAGGCGGACAACACCGTCGGCGTCACGCTCGGCTACGGCCGCAGCGTGCCGGACCGGCTTTCCACCGGCGCCGGCTATGACGCCTACACGCTGCGGTCCGCCGCCGATCCCTGGCAAGCGGCCGGCGCCACCCTGGCCAAGACGGGGCGGCGCGTCGAACTCGCCACCACGCAGGACCACGCCAGCATGGAAGGGCACGATTTCGTCCGCGTGCAACATGAGGGCGCGGCGCCAGTGGGCGAGACTGCGAGCTGGACGCAACCGACGCTCTACACCGATACGCGCAAGGAGGACGGCACCGCCTGGGGCATGGTGATCGACCTCGACGCCTGCACCGGCTGCAACGCCTGCGTTGTTGCCTGTCAGTCGGAGAACAACATCGCCGTCGTCGGCAAGGAGCAGGTGGCGCTGGGGCGGGAGATGCACTGGCTGCGGGTGGACCGCTACTATGACGGCCCGCCAGACGCGCCGAAGACGCACTTCCAACCGGTGCCCTGCATGCACTGCGAGGACGCGCCTTGCGAAGTCGGCTGCCCGGTGGAGGCCACGCTGCACGACAGCGAAGGGCTGAACCTGATGGTTTACAACCGGTGCGTCGGCACCCGCGCGTGCTCCGGTTACTGCCCCTACAAGGTGCGCCGCTTCAACTACCTGGACTATTCGGCCGGCGCGTCGCCGCAGGTGGGCCTCGGCCGCAACCCCTCGGTCACCGTCCGGGCACGCGGGGTGATGGAGAAGTGCACCTACTGCGTCCAGCGCATCGAGGTCGCCCGCATCGACTCCAACAAGTCCAACACGCCGATCCCGGACGGCAAGGTGCAGACCGCCTGCCAGGGCGCCTGCCCGACCCGGGCCATCACCTTCGGCAACCTCAACGACACATCGAGCGCCGTCGCCGCCGCCCGCGCCGACAGCCGCAACTATGGCTTGCTGGGTGAATTGAACGTGCGACCGCGCACGACCTATCTCGCGCAACGTGCGCCGCGCCAGCCTGCGGGAGGCGAAGGATGAGCGTCACCCGGCCCAGCGATCCGTTCATCGCGCCCGGCGAAACCTGGGTTTCCGTAGGCCGGGACATCACCGAGGTGGCGCTGGCGCATGAAGGCGGCATCCGCTGGTGGATCGCCTTCGCCATTTCGCTTGCCCTGACGGCGGTGCTGGCCGCGTCCGTGTTCTGGGTGCTCTACGAAGGCGTCGGGGTCTGGGGCAATAACGTCCCTGTCACCTGGGCGGTCGATATCGTCGGCTATGACTGGTGGATCGGCGTCGCGTGCGGCGGGCTGATGGTGTCGTCGCTGCTGTTGCTGCTCGGGGTCGAGTGGCGCAGCCCGGTGAACCGGATCACGGAGTCGATCGCGCTGATCTCGGCGGTGGCAGCCGGTCTTTACCCGATCATCCACCTCGGGCGGCCGTGGTTCTTCTACTGGAACCTGCCTTACCCCAACACCTTCCTGCTGTGGCCGCAGTTCCGCAGCCCGCTGTATTGGGACGCCATCGACATCATCAGCTTCCTCGGCATCTGCGGCAGCTTTTGGTATATCGGGATGCTGCCGGACCTGGCGTCCATGCGGGATCGCGCGATCGAGCGGATGCAGCAGCACGGCCAGCGTCCCGGCGCATGGACGTTGCGGCTCAAGGCGCAGCTCTACGGCATCGGCGCCCTCGGCTGGCGCGGCTCGGTCATACACTGGGCGCGCTGGCGGCATGCTTACCGGACGATCGCGGTGGTGGGCGTGGTGGTTGTGATCGCCTTGCAGACCGGCGCCGCCGTGATGTTCGCCGGCACCGCCGAGCCCGGCTGGCATGACGTGCTGTCGCCCGTGTCCTTCCTGATGGCGGCGCTGTTCGCCGGGGTGGGCATGGTCAGCATGGTGCTGGTGGTGATGCGGGCGGTGTTCCCGCTGCGCAACCTGATCACGCCGCGCACGCTCGACATGCTGGGCATGCTGATGCTCGGGCTCGGGCTGGCGAACCTGTACTGCTACGCGGCCGAGTTCCTGACCGCGACGCTCAGCGGCACCGATTGGGACAAGGCGTTGATGGGCCGCCGGTTCGCCGGGCCGCACGCGTGGTCGAGCTGGGCGATCATCGTCTGCGGCCTGATCCCGGTGCATCTGTTCTGGGTCCCGGCGTTGCGCCGATCGGGAGTGGCCCTGTTCGTCATCGGCGCCCTGGTGGCATTCGCAGGGTGGGCCGACCACTTCATGATCATCGTCGTCACGCTGCAGCACGACTTCCTGCCCTCGATAGCCGCGTCCTACGCGGTGGACATCGTGGACATCACCACCTTCGCCGGCACGGTCGGGCTGTTCATGCTGCTGATGCTGCTGTTCATGCGCTATCTGCCGGCGGTGTCGATCGTCGGCATGCGCATCCTGGCGCCCAAGCCGGTTGCCGCAGCGCCGGGTCCGGCGGCGGTGCATCGTGGCTGACCACAAGCACGCTTCCGGCGCGCCGCTCTGGGGTGTCGCGGCGGAGTTCGACACTGCGGACGCGCTGATCGCCGCGATCGAGGCCGTGGGGCCGTTCGGCCGGGTCGATGCGTTCTCCCCGGTGCCGTTGCAGGATGCGGCCGAGGCGTTGCGCGTGCAAACCCGGCCGATCTACCCGTTCGCCATCGCTGGTGCGGTGCTGGGCGCGGCGGCGATGTTCGGCATGATCGTCTATGCGACGCTGGTCTCGTATCGCTTCAACATCGGCGGCAGGCCGATGTTCAGTTGGCCTTCCTACGTGGTGCCATCGGTGTCATTCGGCGCGCTGACGGCCGCACTCGCCGTGGTGGGCGCGTTCTTCGTGCTGAGCCGGCTGCCGCGGCTGAACCATCCGTCCTTCAACATCCACAACTTCACCCGCGTCACGGAGGACCGCTTTTTCGTCGCGGTGGAAGCCCGGGACGCCCATTTCGAGGCCGAGCGGGTGGTGGACGTGCTGAACGCGCTGACCATGCAGCCGCGGCGAATCAGCCTGGTGCCGCGATGAAGGCGCTGCTCGGGCTATGTGCAGTCCTGGCGCTCGCCGGCTGCAAGCGCTCGGACATGTACACCCAGGACTATAAGAAGACCTGGGACAGCTCCGCCTTCTTCAAGGATGGCAAGTCGATGCGCCCGCTGGTGGCCGGCACGCAGGCTCGGGACGTGCCCAACGTTGCGGCGGCGGAACCGGCCAGGATCGACCAGGCGATGCTGGAGCGCGGGCAGCAGCGCTTCAACATCTTCTGCACGCCCTGCCACGGCGTCGCCGGCAATGGCCAGGGCATGATCGTCCAGCGCGGGTTCGCGCAACCGCCATCGTTTGTCGAGGGCGATTTGCGCACCGCCAAGGCCGAGGTGTTCTACAACGCCATCACCAACGGCTACGGCGCGATGTACAGCTTCGCCGACCGGGTGGCGCCGACCGACCGCTGGGCGATCGTCGCCTATATCCGCGCCCTCCAGCTCAGCCAGAACGCCGACCCGGCGTCGCTCCCGGCCTCCGACCGCGCGCAGTTGGAGGCGGCCAAGTAAATGCGCGCGGCATTGCTCGCTTTGCTGGCGGGGCTGCTTGCCTCGGCTGGCTGGATCGCGATGGCAGCGGCGCAGGCCGATGTCATGCCGTCCTACCTGGCCGCCTGGCTGTTCTGGATAGCGGTCCCGATGGGCGCTTTGCCCGTGGTGATGGCGCTGGAAGCGCTGGGCGCGAGTGAATGGGGCATGTTGCCGGTGCTGCGCCGGGCCTTGCTGCTGTTGCCGGCCGGGTCGGTGTTCGCGATCCCCGTGCTGATGCGCACGCAAACGCTGTTCCGCCGGCCCGGCGTGGCCGATCCGCTGCCGGCGGACTGGATGGCGCCGGGCTTCTTCATCGGCCGGGCGATCGTCATCCTGGTGGTGCTGTCGCTGCTGGCCGTGCTGTTCAGCCGGACGCCGGGTGCGCCGCGGCGAGGCATGGCCGTGCTCGGCCTGTTGCTGCATGTCAGCCTGGCCAGCGTCGCCGCGGTGGATTGGGTGATGGCGTTGCAGCCCGGGATCGGCTCGTCCGGCTTTGGCCTGCTGCTGATCTCCTCGCAGATCGGCGTGGCGGCGTGCCTGGCCGCCTTCCTGCTCGCCGTGAGGACGCGGGGCGTGCTGCTGCCGCAAGGGCTGGGCGTGCTGCTGGCGGTGCTGCTGGCTGGCTGGGGCTTCCTGCACTTCACGCAATACCTGGTGGTCTGGTCGGCCAACCTGCCGAAGGAGATCACCTGGTATCAGGCGCGCACGCCGGGTCTCGGCATCCCGATGGTGTGGTTTGCGATCGCGGCCACGCTGATCGCCGTCGCCACGCTGCCGTCCGGGCTGGCGCGCATCCCCGCGGTCATGGCGAGCCTGGCGGCGATGCTGCTGCTGGTCCATCTCGGGGAGACGATCTGGCTGGTCGTTCCGGCCTTTCGCGGGGCGTTCGGGCTGTCGCTGCCGGACATCCTGGCCGTGATCGGATTGGGCGGGTTGCTGTGCACGCTGTTGCTGGCCGAACCCGATACACGCCGGAGGACCCGTGCGGCCGTCTGAGATCGGCGCGCCGGGCCGCTCGAGCCCGGCCGGCTGGCTGGCGCGGGGCGCGATGGTGTTCGGCAGCGTGGCGATGGCGCTGCGGCTGGCCCTGCCGCGGCCGTCGCCGGAGCCGCAGCCAGACCCGGCCGAGCTGGATGACACGGCCAAGGCGGGGCGCGGCATCCCGGGGCCCGCGGCGAGCCCGGCCGCGCGTCGCGCCGGCCACGAGACCGCGGACATGAGCGCCACCGTCATGGCGCGCTACTTTGCGCTGCTGGCCGTCGTCGCGGTGACAGTCGTGCTGGGCATGAGCTGGTTGAGCCATACCGTGGCCACCGCCGGCAAAGCCGCACGGGCAAAGCTGACGGTCCAGCAGTTGACCCATCCCGCTCCGCCAGCGCCGGGCCTGCAATCGGACCCCGTGAAGGAGCTTGCCGATCTGCGTGGCACGCAGGGCGCGCTGCTGCATGGCTACGCATGGCTTGGAGACGCCCATGACCGAGCCCGGATCCCAGTCGATCGTGCGATGGCCTTGATGGTGGGGCATCCCCTGGATACCGCGCCATGAGCCCCGGCGATTATCCGCTTGCGATCTGGCCGCCCGCAGCATCCCCCAGCGCGGTGCAGACGGACCATCTGATCTGGGCGTTCACCCTGCTGACCCTGCTGCTGGTGGTGCCGATCTTCATCGGCATCACCATCTTCGCCGTCCGTTACCGGCAAGGCCGCGAGGTGAACCGCGGCTTCACCGAGGATCGCGACCGCTACCTCGAACTCGGCTGGATGATCATCCCGTTCGTGCTGACGCTGATCTTCTTCGTGTGGGGCGCGCAGATGTTCATCGTCCACAAGAACCCGCCCGGCAACGCGACCCGGATCGAGGCGATCGGACGGCAATGGATGTGGAAGTTCCAGCATCCTGGCGGGCAGGCCGAGATCAACGACCTTCACGTGCCGGTCGGCGAGCCGGTCGTGATCAACATGATCAGCCAGGACGTGATCCACTCCCTGTACATCCCAGCGATGCGCATCCAGATGGAAACGCTGCCCGGCCGCTACACCCAGGTCTGGTTCCAGGCCGACCGGCCGGGCGTATACCGGATCCTCTGCAGCGAGTTTTGCGGCACCGACCACTCTGTCATGGGCGGGCTGTTGACGGTGATGACGCCGTCCGACTACGCCGATTGGCTGTCCCATGCGGGCAGCATGGGTACGCTGGCCGAAGCCGGCAAACGGCTGTTCTCGTCGTATGGCTGCAGCGGCTGCCATGAGGCCGGCAGCACGGTGCGGGCGCCCTCCCTGGCCGGGCTGTCCGGATCGCAGGTGCCGCTGGAGGCGGGCGGGACGATCACCGCGGACGACACCTATCTGCACGACAAAATCCTCAACCCCGACGACCATAAGATCGCCGGCTACAAGCAGGTGATGCCGATCTTCAAGGGCGTGATTCCGGAAGACGAGATGACCCGGCTGATCGCCTACATTAAATCCGGCGCCAAAACGGCGGAGCTAGCACCATGAGCCCCCTCGACACCTCGCTACGAGACCCGGCGACTCCGCCCTCCACCATCGGCCGCCCGCCGGACTACATGCACGAGGCGAACACGCTGAAGTCGTGGTTCTTCACCACGGACCACAAGCGGATCGGCCTGCTGTACCTGACCACCATCACCGCCTTCTTCGTCATCGGCGCCATCGCCGCCGGGCTGGTGCGGTTGTCGCTGGTGGTGCCGAACGGGCAGATCTTCACCAGCGATACCTACAACAAGCTGTTCACCATCCACGGCGTGGTGATGGTCTGGTTCTTCCTTATTCCGTCTATTCCCTCGACCTTCGGCAACTTCCTGATCCCGATCATGATCGGGACGAAAGACCTCGCCTTCCCGCGGCTGAACCTGCTCAGCTACTACGTCTTCGTCGGCGGCGCGCTGTTCACCCTGGCCGACCTGATCATCGGCGGCGTGGATACGGGATGGACGTTCTATGCCCCATACAGCACGACGTTCAGCAACACCTTCGTCATCCCGGCGCTGCTGGGCGTGATCGTCGTAGGATTTTCCTCAATCCTGACGGGGCTGAACTTCGTCGTCACCATCCACACCATGCGTGCGCCGGGCATGACGTGGTTCCGCTTGCCGATCTTCGTCTGGACGCATTATGCGGTCAGCCTGATCTTCCTGCTGGCGACCCCCGTCATCACCATCGCGCTGATCCTGCTGGTAATGGAACGTGCGTTCGGCATCGGCATCTTCGACCCCGCACTCGGCGGCGACCCGGTGCTGTTCGAGCATCTGTTCTGGTTCTACTCGCACCCGGCGGTGTACATCATGGTGCTGCCGGGCATGGGGGTGATCAGTGAGATCGTGCCCGCATTCGCGCAGAAGAAGCTGTTCGGCTACCGCTTCGTCGCCTACGCCAGCATCGGCCTGGCCACCATCACCTTCTTCGTGTGGGGCCACCACATGTTCGTCAATGGCGAGAGCGACACGGCGGCGCTCGTGTTCTCCCTGCTGAGCTTCGCCGTCGCCGTGCCGTCCGCGGTAAAAGTGTACAACTGGACCGCCACGATCTATAAAGGCAGCATCCGCCTGCAAACGCCGATGCTGTACGCGATGGGCTATATCGGGCTCTTCGTGCTCGGCGGGCTGACGGGGCTGTTCCTCGCGACGCTGTCCATCAACGAGCATACGCACGGCACCTACTTCGTGGTGGCGCATTTCCACTACATCATGGTCGGCGGCACGGTGCTCGCCTTCCTGGGCGGGCTGCATTACTGGTGGCCGAAATTCACCGGCCGCATGTATCCGGAAGCCTGGGGCGCCGTCTCCGCCCTGTTCATCTTCATCGGCTTCAACGTCACCTTCTTTCCGCAATTCCTGCTCGGCTATCTGGGGATGCCGCGGCGCTATCATGACTATCCGCCGGAGTTCCAGTTGCTGAACGTGCTCAGCTCGGCCGGCGCCACCATCCTCGCGGCGGGCTACATCTTTCCGATGGTGTACCTGATCTGGTCACTTTGGTACGGCAAGAAGGCGCCGGCCAATCCGTGGAACGCCAAGGGGCTGGAGTGGACGACCAGTTCGCCCCCGCCGGCGCATAACTTCCTGACCCCGCCGGTGGTGGACTTTGAGCCGTACGACTATCCGCACCGCACGCCGGAGCGCAAGCAGAAGGCCGAGCAGGCGCAGCCCGATGCCGGCTGACACGCTGGCGCTGGCGTCCGGACGTGCGATCGGCCAGCCGGTCGGGATCGAGGTCGCCGAGCAATTCACCAATGCCGAGCAGCAACGCGAAGCAGCCCAGCTCGGCATGTGGGCCTGGCTGCTGACGGAGCTGCTGCTGTTTGGCGGCTTGTTCGCCATCGCGCTCGTCACGCACTACATCTATCCGGACTCCGTCCGGGCGGCCGCACGGCACTTCAAGTTCTGGATCGGCGCCACCAACAGCGTCGTGCTGATCTGTTCCAGCCTGACGATGTCCGGCGCGATCATGCTGTCCCGCCTGGGTGGTCAGCGCCTGATGGTGCGCTGCATGCTGGCCACGGCGGGTTTGGGAACACTGTTCCTGCTGCTGAAAGGCTACGAGTATTACACCGACTATGCCGAGCACATGACGCCGTTCCTGAGGCGGCCGTACGCGCTCGGGATGGATCAGGCGTCCAAGATGTTCGTGGACCTGTACTACGTCACCACGGCGCTGCACGGCCTGCACCTGATCACCGGCATCAGCATCCTGTTGTGGCTGACGCGGGAGGCGAGCAAGCCGGGCTTTCTGGAGGTGCATCAGAACCGGATCGAGATCTACGGTCTTTACTGGCACTTCATCGACCTGATCTGGATCATCGTCTTCCCAGTGCTGTACGTGATCGGCCGATGAGCGATCTGCGCACGACGCCGGAGGAATGGCGGGCGATCTGGCAGAAGATGCGCGTGCCTGTGTTCGTGTTCGCCGCCCTGCTCGGCTTCCTGGCGGTGATCGTGCTGCTCGGCGCGCTGGTTCCGGGACGGACGGCCTCGTTCATCGAGGCTGGCGTGACCCTCTGCATGATCCTGACCGTTCTGCTGTTCTCCATGGAAGTCCGGCTGGAGACGCCGTTGATGCGGCTGTTCGCCATGCTCGGGTTCTGCTGGCTGACCATCCTGCTGGGCATGACGATGGTGGATTACTGGACGCGATGACGCCAAGGGGCTAGGCAGTCGCAGTGCTTGCCTTCGTATCTTCAGCGGATCGAACGTGGGCGCTGTCCTGAGGAAGCCCCGCCAACGTGCTCGCCCATTCCGCCGCTTTGCAGACTGCCGATACGCCCATCCAAGAGGCGGTTGCGGACTATGTGAACCGGCCGGCGCGCGGCAGCACGCTCACCCGGCACCTTCACAGGCTGGAAGCCGAGTCGATCGAGATCATGCGGGAGGTCGTGGCCCAGTGCCGCAACCCGGTGTTCCTGTATTCGATCGGCAAAGACTCGACCGTCATGCTGCACCTGGCGCGCAAGGCGTTCTACCCGGCGCCGCCGCCCTTCCCCTTTTTGCACATCGCGACCGGCTGGGACTTCCAGGACATGATCCGCTACCGCGACATCCTGGCGCCGGCGCTTGGGCTCGATCTGCGGGTCCACACCAACCAGGACGGGGTGCGGCGCGGCATCAACCCGTTCGCGTCCGGCGCCGGGCTGCATGCCCAGGTGATGAGCACCGAGGGGCTGAAACAGGCGCTGGACGCCGGCGGCTTCGATGCGGCGTTCGGCGGCGGGCGTCGTGACGAGGAGAAAAGCCGGGCGAAGGAGCGCATCTTCTCGTTCCGCAACGCCCAGCACGCCTGGGACCCGCGGCATCAGCGGCCTGAGCTGTGGAACCTGTATAACGCCCGGGTCGGACCGGGCGAGTCGATGCGTGTGTTCCCGATTTCGAACTGGACCGAGCTGGACGTCTGGTCCTATCTGCGGGCGGAGCAAATCCCGGTGGTGCCGCTGTATTTCGCCAAGACACGGCCGGTGGTGCGCCGCCAGGGCGGGCTGATCATGGCCGATGACGACCGCATGGTGTTCGCACCGGGTGAGACGGCGGAGCCGATGCTGGTCCGCTTCCGCACGCTGGGCTGCTATCCGCTGACGGCGGCGACCGCGTCCGCCGCCGCCGACATGGATGCGATCATCGCCGAACTGCTGGCGTCCCGCCATTCCGAGCGGCAGGGCCGGCTGATCGACCACGACGAAGCCGCCTCGATGGAGCGCAAGAAGCGCGAGGGCTATTTCTGATGCGGCGGGACCTGCTGCGCTTCATCACCTGCGGCTCGGTCGATGACGGCAAATCCACCCTGCTCGGCCGGCTGCTGTTCGAGACCAGGCAAATCTTTGAGGACCAGTTGGCGGCGGTGACGCGCGACAGTGCCCGGCACGGCACCACCGGCGCCGCGGTGGACCTCGCTTTGCTGGCCGACGGGCTGGAGGCGGAGCGCGAGCAGGGGATCACCATCGACGTCGCCTACCGCTATTTCAGCACCCCCGTGCGCTCGTTCATTGCCGCCGATACGCCGGGCCATGAACAATTCACCCGCAACATGGCCACGGGCGCCTCGACCGCGGACCTCGCCATCATCCTGGTGGACGCCCGGGCCGGATTGCTGCCGCAAACCAAGCGGCACAGCCACATCTGCTCCATGCTTGGCGTCCGGTCGGTGATCCTGGCGATCAACAAGATGGATTTGGTGGATTTCGAAGCCGGGATCTTCCACGAGATCGAGGCTGATTACGCCGCCTTCGCCACGGGGCTGAGCTTCGACAGCGTGTGCACGATCCCTGTCTGCGCCAGAGACGGCGACAACGTCACGTTGCGCAGTTTCCGCATGCCCTGGTACGACGGCCCGACCTTGGTGGAAAGGCTGGAGACGGTGGCCGTCAGCCAGGATGGGGCGGCCAAGCCGTTCCGCTTCCCCGTGCAGTGGGTCAACCGCCCCTCGGCCGCCTTCCGCGGCTTTGCCGGCACGGTTGCGGGCGGCACGGTCGCGGTGGGCGACCGGGTCGTCGTCGCCGGGTCGGGCGCTGCAGCCACCATCGCCCGCATCGTCACCTTCGACGGCGACCGCCCGTCCGCGTCGGCCGGCGATGCGGTCACGCTCACCTTGCAGGAGGAGGTGGACGCCGCCCGCGGGGACATCCTGTCGCATCCGCAGAGCCGCCCCGAATCGGTGGACCAGTTCGCCGCCCAGCTCCTGTGGATGAGCGAGGAGCCGCTGCTGCAAGGGCGCTCCTACCTGTTGCGCGCCGGGACTGCGACCGTGCCGGCGAGCGTCACCAGCCTGAAGCACAAGGTGGACATCAACACCTTCGAGCCGCTGGCCGCCCGCACGCTCGAGCTCAACGAGATCGGC
Organism: uncultured Burkholderiaceae bacterium; assembly: GCA_964657445.1. Classification (GTDB taxonomy): domain Bacteria; phylum Pseudomonadota; class Alphaproteobacteria; order Acetobacterales; family Acetobacteraceae; genus LMUY01. Next base: position 37,580 of record CAZZVB010000001.1, read on the forward strand.
GTCTGCAACATCGCCACTGCGCTGCCGATCGCGTTCGACTCATACGCCGCCAATCGCCGCACCGGCGCGTTCATTCTGATCGACCGCGCGACCAACGCGACGGCGGGCGCCGGCATGATCAGCTTTGGCCTGCGCCGGGCCACCAACATCCATCGCGAACATCACGCGGTGAACAAGGCGGCGCGGGCCGCGATGTTGCGGCAAACGCCGTGCATCGTGTGGTTCACCGGCCTGTCCGGCTCCGGCAAGTCCACGATCGCGGAGCTTGTCGAGAAGGGGCTGCACGCACGCGGCGTGCTGACCATGCTGCTGGACGGCGACAATCTGCGCCACGGCCTCAACCGTGACTTAGGCTTCACCGACGCCGACCGGGTCGAGAACATCCGCCGGGTCGGGGAGGTGGCGAAGCTGTTCGTGGACGCCGGCCTGGTCGTGCTGTGCTGTTTCATCTCGCCATTCGAGGCGGAACGCGCCCTGGTGCGCAGCCTGGTGGGGCCGGGGGAGTTCCACGAGGTGTTCGTGGACGTGCCGCTGGACGAATGCATCCAGCGTGATCCGAAAGGCCTGTACGCGAAGGCGTTGAGCGGCAAGCTGCAGAACTTCACCGGGATCGATTCACCCTACGAGCGGCCGGAGGCGCCGGAACTGGTGGTGGACGGCGAACGCGAAACCGCCGAAGCTGCCAGCGAACGGATCGTGCAGTGGCTGATGCAGCGGAGCCATTCGCCGGGTGAATGAAGGCAGCAGCATCGCACCTGCAGCGTTAAACTACCCCACGGCCCAACCCGGGTTTCGGTCCGCGGGCAGGACGGCGCAGCTTCGCCGCCATGACATCGCCTGGCTTCTCGTGGCAGCGCTCAGCCTATGGATTCGAAGCGGTTTCCCGGCAGTGGCGCTCGCCGACTCCGGCGCGGACGACGCCCTGTTCATCCGGATTGCGCACTCGCTCGCGTCCGGCGGCTGGCTTGGCCCCTACGACAATCTGACGCTCGCCAAGGGCATGTTCTATCCGCTGTTCATCGCTATGTCGGCATGGGCGGCTATTCCGCTCAAGATGGCCGAGCACCTCGTCTATCTCGGCGCTGCCGCTTTGTGTGCGGCCTACGTGCGGCGGCGCAGCGGAAGCGTGTGGCTCGGCACCGCGCTGTTTGTTCTGCTCGCCTTCAACCCGGTGTTTTGGGACCGCCAGCTTGCGCGGGTGATCCGGGAAGGCCTTTACATAAGCCTGTCGCTCGGCGTTGTGGCGCTCACGGTGGGCGTTTGTTTTTCACATGCCCGCTTCTGGCGCCGGGCTGCGCTTGGCTGCGGCCTCGGCCTGCTCACAGGGTGTTTCTGGCTGACCCGCGAGGAAGGTCCGTGGATCATCCCTGCTCTGGCGACAGTGTGTCTGGTGGGCGTGTATTGTGCGTGGAGGGGCCGGCCGAACGCATCCGCGCGTCTGCACGATGTCCGGTCGTTTGCAGTGCCGCTCGTGCTGGCGGGCCTGGTGTTCGCCCTCGTCAACGGCGCGGTCGCGCAAATGAATGGCCGCGCCTACGGCAATGACGTCACGACGGAGTTCAAGTCCCGCAGCTTCTTGCGAGCCTACGGCGCGCTTGCCGGCGTCAAGCCCGCTGAATGGCAGCGTTACGTCGTATGGCCTCGCGATGCGCGCGCGCGCGTTTACGCCGTCAGTCCCGCCGCACGGGAACTCGCGCCCTTCTTCGAGGGCGCTGGGGGCGAGTCGTGGCGGCGGATCGGGTGTGAGCAGATGTGGCTCGACCGCGCAGCCTGCCCGGAAATCCTGTCGGGCTGGTTCATGTGGGCGCTGCGGGATGCCGTGACCGCAACCGGCCACGCCAACACCGCGCGGGATGCCCGGCGCTTCTACGACCGTCTGGCAGATGAGGTGGACGCGTCCTGCCGCGATGGCAAGCTGGCCTGCGTTGCCAGCAACCGCGCGACGCTGATCCCGCCTTTCCGGTGGCAGTACATTGGCGACACGTTGCGGCGCTCCGGTCTGCTGTTCCGGATCGTATTCACGCTCGGCGGCGGCAACCTGCAGCGTCCGCCCAGCCAAGGCATGCAGCCGGAGCTGAGTGCCTTCGCTGATCTCGCAGGCCCGATCGCGGCCGTCACCGGCCCGGTGCAACAGCGCATTACCGGCTGGGTCGCAGCCTCAACCGGCATTCCCAGCGTCGCGGTGCAAGCGGCGCCCGGCGTGACGGTCACGCGGCAATACATCCTGGACGGCGCCGACGTCGAACAATTCTATCCCGGCCTGAAGGCTGCGCGTTTCGAAATCGTCTCGAGCTGCCAGCCGGGACGGTGCAGCCTGGTCGTGGCTGCGCCCGGGCAAGCGACCGTCGCCCTGCCCTGGTCCAATCTCGCCGTAGGCTATCCGATCAACAGCGACGGCGAGAAAATGTATCTGGAAACCGTGTCGAGTTTCGATGCGGCGCCGGTTTCCACAGCGCGGGCGGAGCTGCAACGCCGGGTCGCACGGGTGATCTATCCTTTCTACGGCGTGGGTTTTCCGATCCTCTCGGCGCTGGGCGCTGCCGGTCTTCTGTTCGCCCTAAGCCGGCGCAAGGCCGATCCGGTCATTCTTGCCCTGACTGCAGGCAGTCTGGCCGCCATCATGTGCCGCGTGATGCTGCTGGCCTATCTGGACGTCACATCCATCCCTTCGGCCAATTCCCTGTATGCGTCGCCGGCGTCGCCCTTCGTCATCCTTTTCGCCACACTCGGCATCTTCATGGGCTTGTCGGCGCGGCGCGAAAAACACAGACCGCCGGCTCCGGAACAGCCGTTGTCACCGGGATAGAGTTGCGGAAGGTGGTCACACCGGTTTCAACCGGCTGGGATCTCCGCGATGACGTCGATCTCCACGAACCATTCCGGCCGGGCCAGCGCCACCACGACAAGCCCGGTGAAGACCGGGAAGACGCCTTTCAGCCAGCGCCCGGCGACGCGATAGACGGGTTCGCGGTGGCGGATGTCGGTCAGGTACACGGTCACCTTGCAGATATGCGCCAGCTCCGACCCGCATTCGCGCAGCAGCAGGTCGATGTTGGCCATCACCTTCTCGGCCTGCGCCGCCGGGTCACCGACGCCGACGTTTTCGCGCGTGTCGAGGTCCTGCGGCACCTGGCCGCGCAGATAAACCGTGTTGCCCGCCACCACCGCCTGGCACAGATCGTTGTCGAGCTTCTGTTCCGGGTAGGTGTCGCGCGTGTTGAACGGGCGGATGCGGCGATGGATCATTCCGCGGCTTTCTTCAGCGCCACTTCGGCCCCGCCGGCCACCCGCGGCGACAGCCCGGCCGCCTTGTGCACCACCCGCAGCGGCTCATCCCAATCGAAGTTGCGGTACACCGCGCCCAAATTGGCGAACGGCGCGGATTGGGCAAACAACTGGAAGCTCAGCCGATGCCCGGCATAGTCCGAGTTCAGCAGGTCGCGCGCGAAGGCCAGCAGGCGGCGGCGATCGTCGGACTGCCACTCGTCATTGATGCTGTAGAATTTATGCAGCCACGGGCCGGTCTCCGCACTCTCGAAGGATGCCAGGTCCGGTGTCACGCAGATCTGCCCGCCGCATAGCTCCCGCGACAGATGCATCATCGCCGCGAGCTGGGAGGTCGCAAACACCCGGCCGCTGAACAGCAGCGACTGATCCGGCATCAGCAACCCGCCGGGGCTGCGCTTGCCGTTGGCGACGGCCGCCGTCAAGTGGGCGTTAATGCCCTCCCGATAGCAGGCGAGCTGGGTCAGCTTGTCCTGCACCGCCTGCTGCTTTTCCAGCCCGGTCTGGCGCACGTTGTACAGCGCCGCCCCGATCAGCATGTCCGCCAGCTTCAGGTTGCGCTGCACGAAGGCGAACGCGCTGTAGCGGTGCAGCGTGGCGCGGATGTAGGTCGCGGCCTTGGTGTGCCGGTAGAACAGCACGTTTTCCCACGGCACGAAGACGTCGTCGAACACGACCAGCGTGTCCACCTCGTCGAACCGGTTGCTGAGCGGGTAGTCGTCGATCGGCGCCCGGCCGGCGAACCCGGTCCGGCAGATGAACTTCAGGTTGGGCGATCCCAGGTCGCAGATGAAGCCTACCGCGTATTCCGAAAGCTCACTATCGCCCCAGTTGGCGATGGTGGGCTTGGTGAAGGCCTGGTTGGCGTAGGCGGCCGCGGTTTCGTATTTGGCGCCGCGCACCACGATCCCGCCATCCGTCTCCCGCACCACGTGCAGCAGCATGTCGGGGTCCTGGTCCTGCGGGCGCTTGGACCGGTCGCCCTTCGGATCGGTATTGGCCGACACATGGAACGGGTCGTCCCGCAGGGCACGGTGGACGTGGTTGCGGATGTTGGCGGCGAAGGCCGGATTGACCTCGTTCAAAAGGTCCTGTCCGTCGAACAGGGACCACATCTCGCCGACCGTCTCGTCACCCACGCGGGTGACGATGCCGCCCACCTCGTCCAGCACGGCGTCGGTCGCGGCGCGCTTGGCGTGCCAGTCGGCCTGCGTGTAGGGCAGCTTGCCGCCGACAGGCAGCGGCTCACCCGTGTCGTCATGGTAGGTCATCACGGGGGCATGCGCCGCCTCGTGCTGCATGTCGTAGATGCGGGCGCGGATATCGACCAGCGGCTTGAACATCGGGTGAGTGGTCACGTCGGCCACCCGCTCACCGTTCATGTAAACCACGCGGCCGTCACGAATGCTGTCGCGGTACTGCTGTCCGGTGCGGATCATCGCGCGGTCCTTTCGCTGCCCATCGAAACAAGATGGCACCCTTCTTGCCACAAATCACCCCGACGGCGTGAGGTTCGGCGCATGGCGAAAGCCAAAATGCATCTGGGGTTCGACTTTTCCTACACCCACATGGGCGGGCGCTGGCGGCTGCCCGGCGCCTGGCCCGGCCGCACCTTCCCCGACATCGAGATGTTCGAGGACGTGGCCCGCATCTGTGAGCGCGGGCTGTTCGACATGATCTTCTCCGGCGACGGCACCGGCGTGCCCGACACCTGGCGCGGCTCGCGCGACGCCGCGGTGGAGTGGGGCATGAACTGGCCGCGCCAGGACCTCAACCCGATCATGGTGGCGATGTCGCGCGTGGCCAAGCACGTGGGATTCGGCCTCACCTACTCGTCCACCTTCATGCACCCCTACTACATGGCCCGGCTGATGAACTCGCTGGACCACGTGACCGGCGGTCGCATCGCGATGAACCTCGTCACGTCCACCCGCCGTTCGGACGCCGCCAATTTCGGCATGGACGAGCTGATGGACCACAGCGCCCGCTATGACCGGATGGAAGAGTTCACCGACGTCTGCCGCAAGTTATGGGACGCGACCGAGGCGGATGCGATGCTGTGGGACCACGCCACCGGCCGCGTCGGTGACCCGGCGAAGGTCCATAGCGTCAGCCACCAGGGCCGCTTCTTCAAGGTGGAGGGCCCGCTCAACTGCCCGCCTTCGCCCCAGGGCCGCCCCGTCATCGTGCAGGCCGGCGGTTCCCCCCGCGGCATCCGCGCCTCCGCCTACGTCGCCGACCACATCTTCGGCGGCGACATGGCGCTGCCGTTGCAGGTGAAGCAGCGCCACGCGCTCGACGCCGCGCTGACCGAGCTGGGCCGTGACCCGGCGTGCGTAGGCATCCTGTGGCAGACGCCGATCGTGGTGCGCGAGACCACGCGTGAGGCGCAGGCCCAGCGGGATCTGCTGCTGACCGCGATCCCGCACGAGGCGGTGGGCGTCTATCTGTCGTACAACTGCGGCTACGACTTCTCGACCCTGCCGGAGCGTTTCACCCTGGCGGAGCTACAGGCCGAGATCGTCGCCTCCAACGCCTCCCCGGTGGGCTTCGTGCACCAGTTGGGGCTGAAGCTGGGTACCGGCGTGCAGATCACCCGGGCCGAGTTCTTCGAGCACGGGGTGCGCGAGGCGACCAGCTTCGACGAAACGATCGCCGGGTCGCCCAGCCACCTGGCCAACGTGCTGGAGGAACGCTTCGAGGCGACCGGCAGCCGCGGCGGGTTCATGCTGGGGCACATCACCTCCCTGCCGGACGACCTGGTGGCCGCAGTGGACCTCCTGGTCCCCGAACTCCAGCGCCGGGGGCGGTTCCGGACGGAATACCGCTACCGCACGCTCCGGGAGAACTTGGCCGAAACGTAGCGTGGCCGGTCTGGGTGCCCGGCCCTGGTGGAGCTGCCGGTATCGCGATGAGGCCTCGCCGTTGATGCAAATGCACTAGACGCCCTGGTGCAACTGCGTCTGTGACGACGGCGTAGGTAGGTCCATCTTCCGTTTACTGACGGAGCGCGGTCATTCCGGCCGTGGCAATCGCCAGACACCATGAAGGAACTGTGAGATGGACAAGGATCGCATCGAAGGCGTCGCTAGCCAGATCAAGGGCTCCATCAAGGAGGCCATCGGCAAGGTGACGGGTGACGTGCAGACCGAAGCCGAGGGCAAGGCCGAGAAGGCTGCCGGCAAGGTGCAGAACACCGTCGGCGGCGCGAAGGACACAGTCCGCGACGCGCTGAAGTAAGCGCAGTCAATCAGAGCGGCGCCTGCTGTCCGGCAGGCGCCGTTCGGACCCCGCAGCCCAGGTCATGAAAGATGCGACTCGATAAACTTGACGAGACCGTACGCCGGCACGCCCACCGTTTGTGGGAGAAAGCCGGCAAGCCGCACGGACATAATGACGAGTTCTGGTCGCGCGCGCATGAGGAAGTATCGATGCTCATGGAGAGCGGACATCGGATCCGGAGCGAGGCTTACCCCGTATGGAGTGCGGAAAGCGCTCCATCATCCCGCATGAAACGAGGAATGTAGACATGAACGAAGACACCATCGTCGGCACCGGCAAAGACGCGGTCGGCAAGATCAAGGACGCGGTCGGCGGTTTGACCGGCGATACGAGCACTCAGATCGACGGCAAGCTGGATCAAGCCGTGGGCAAGACGCAGAAGGCATTCGGCAACGCGTCCGAGAGCTTGCGCGACACTGCTGAGACCCTGTCGTCCAAGGCCGCCGACTGGGCGGGACAAGCCGGGCACTATGTCGAGGAGACCGTCGAAAAGATGCCGGTGCTCTCGATCGTCGGCCTCGCAGCTCTCGCGTATGTGAGCGCCTACCTCATCCACTCCCCGAGCAGCCCCTTCGCGCCCAAGCCGCGCAATCGGTTCGGCTGGTAATTCGGGTGGGTTGCCGGACGCACCAGAGTCGCGTCTGACGCGTTTGGCTTTTAACGCGCCGTCCTACCGGACGGCGCTGGAATTCGGAGGACGAAGTCATGGACGACACCAAAACGGCAGCCGCTGAAGAGCACGAGCAGGCGGCTAAGCTGCTGGAGATTGCGGCCCAGCATCACCGCAACGCTGCCAAGCAGTGCCAGTCGGGCAATTTCCCCAAGGCGCACAGCCTCGCGATTTCAGCGTCCGAGACTGTGACGACCGCGAGCGATCACGCGCTGAAGGCAGTGGATCACTACCGCCACCACGCCGAGGAAGTCGCTGAGCAGAAGGCCGAAGCAGCGGCGGAAGAGGCTGCTCGCGCTGCCAAGCATGAGGCGAAGGCGGCGAACTAGAACTTTGACGTCGGCGAGCATTGTTGTCCGTTCAGATAGCAAGGTGATCGGATGATGTTCTAAGTCTGGTGCGCCGTGTTCAGCAGCAGACTTGTAAGCTCAGCAGCACTGGGGAACGAACGCATCGCGCCCCGCTGCTCCACGGTGCGGGCGGCGACGCGTTGGGCGGGGGCGATTGCAGCATCGGCCGGAACTCCGGCCGCCACCATCGCTGCAAGCGTGCCGCAAAACGCGTCGCCCGCCCCAGTGCTGTCCAACAGGCGGGCCGGGCATGGCGGGACGTAGCGTTCTCCCGTCCGGTCAGCCACCAGGCAGCCATCCCCGCCCAGCGTCACCACCGCGAAAGCGCTGCCGGCCGCGTGCAGCGCGGCGGCGCTGGTGGTGCCGGTGATCGCTTCCGCCTCGATGCGGTTTGCCACCACGACGGCGCAGCGGGGCAGCAAGGGCCGCACATCCCATAGCAGCGGCGCCGTGTTGAACATCACCTGCGCCGGTCCGGCGGTCATCGCGGCGTGCGTGGCGGCGAACGACAGATTGCCTTGCATCAGCAGCCACTCGCCCGGCTGGATCGCCGCGGCGAACCGTGCCGCCGAGGCCGGTTCGAACCCTTCGGCGCAGGCGCCGGCGCTGACGATGCAGTTCTCGCCGTCCGGCGTCAGCATCAGCACGGAGCGGTCGGTCGGCAAGGCGTAGCGCGGCAAGGCCAGCGCCTCGAACGGCTCGGCCGCCAACCCCGCGGCCACCGCGTCGGGGTCGGCGTCGTCGCCAAGCGGGGCCATGAAGCTGACACGCGCTCCGGCACGAGCCGCCATGACAGCCTGGTTCAGACCTTTCCCGCCCAAGGCATAGTGCGGGTCGCTGCCGACCATGCTTTCGCCGGGCCGGGGCATCCGCGGAAGCACGAGCCCGAAATCCACCCCGGCATTGCCGAGCACATACACCCGCCCGGGCTGGCGCGGATCGTGCCTTGATGGGGCGTGCTGTTCCATTGCTTCCCTATGTCCGGTTCCTCAGCTTCGCCGCAATGACGCACTCGCCCGGTGTCGATGCCGGCGGCATCTTCCCCGGCGCGCCGGACACGCGACGTCGCGCAGGGTTATCTCGTCGATGGAACGAGCACAGTAACGCCAAGTAACAGCGCGGCCCCGGGTAATTCTGCTTGCCGGTTCACTACCGCGGGTGTCAGAAACTCAGGCGACGGGGTTAGTCCGTCGGATTGCATCAGGATTGTTCGCTCTCAAATAAGAGACCGGCGCTATAAGAGCCTCCTGAGAGGCGCAGTGACAGGATGAACATGAAAACTTCTACTTCGATCGCAATGGTGATGGCGGCGGCTGTGATGCTCGACGCATGCGCCCAAACGCCGCTTGGGCCGACCGTTCAGGTGCTGCCGCCACGGGGTAAACCGTTCGAGGTGTTCCAGCAGGATCAGGCCATTTGCACGCAGTATGCGCAGGGCCAGGTGCAAGGCCAGGCGGACCGGGCGAACACGCAGGCTGTGGGCGGTGCGGTGCTCGGCACAGTGCTCGGCGCCGGGTTGGGCGCTGCTATCGGCCGCGGCCAGGGTGCGGCGATCGGGGCCGCGAGCGGGGCGGCACTTGGCACCGGCATCGGCGCCGGGCAGACCGGCCAGGCGCAGTACGGCATCCAGGGACAGTACGACAACGCCTACGTGCAGTGCATGGTGTCCAAGGGCAACCAGATGCCGGCACCCTCGCCGGTGTATGTCCAGCCGGCGCCGTATGTCGTGCAGCCAGCGCCCTACCTGGTTCAGCCGGCGCCCTACCCGTATTAAGGCTCGCTAAGGGCGACCGAGCGTCGCCCGCACCCTGCCTTGCCGATCGCGTCACGAGCCTGCGCCCGTCAGCAACCGTCGAGCTGACGGGCGCAGGCCCGGCGCGGGCGGCCGGGCAGCGCCTCATCGG
>CAZZVB010000001.1:47170-69616 GCA_964657445.1 uncultured Burkholderiaceae bacterium
CCGTCGAGCTGACGGGCGCAGGCCCGGCGCGGGCGGCCGGGCAGCGCCTCATCGGATTGTCGAGCACCGATCCGGGGATCAGCGGCAAGCCGGATGCTGCGCGCGTGCTACGGTCGGCCGATAATGGGGGGACACTCATGATCGAACTCACTGCCGGCACCGCCCGGCTGCTGGTCTGCCCGGCGATCGGCGGCGCCATCGGGGGCTGGTCCCGCGGCGGAAAGGACATCCTGCGCGCCACCTCGGCCGAAGCGCTGGCGGGCAGCAATTCCCGCCTGTTGTCGTGCTTTCCGCTCATACCGTTTTCCAACCGGATCGCCTGGGGCCGGTTTTCCTTCGGCGGCGAAAGCTTCCAACTGGCGCGCAACTTCGGCGACCATCCGCACACCATCCACGGCAATGCCTGGCAGCGCGAATGGGCGGTGGAAAGCCAGACGCCGTCCGACGCGACGCTGGTGCTGCAGCATGACCCGGCAGACGACCCGGCTGCCCGAGACGGTTGCCACTGGCCCTACCGTTACACCGCGACCCTGCGCTACGCGCTGCAACCGCACGGCCTCAACGTCACCATCAGCCTGACCAACACGGACCACCGCGCGCAGCCGGTCGGCCTGGGGCTGCACCCCTACCAGCCGCGGACGGACAGAACGGCCATCGCGTTCAAGGCCGGTTCGGTCTGGCACACCGGCGAGGACTCGCTGCCCGACGCTCGGCTGCCGGTGGCGGGCCATTGGAGCTTCGACCCCGGCCACGTGATCGAAGGCCCGCCGCTCGACAATTGCTACGCCGCCTGGACCGGCCGCGCCGAGATCACCCGCCCGGAACACGGCATCCGCCTGACGATCGCCGGCGACGACATCTTCAGGCACTTGGTGGTCTATACGCCGCCGGGCAAACCGTTCTTCGCCGTCGAGCCCGCCAGCAACATGACCGACGCTATCAACCGGATGGACAGCGTGCCGGATCATGGCCTGCGCGTGCTGCAGCCAGGAGACGTGCTGACACGGGAGGTTCGGTTCCGCGTCGAGGATCTTTAGGCTTCTCCTTTGAATGAATGAGACGGCGCGATTTACTTGCAGGATCAAAATTAATACGCGAGGATGTCCTTCAATAAAAGACTAGGACGCCGCGCATGCCTAAGCAGCCGCAGCCGAAAGAGTCTTCAATGGCAGGCGCCGGCCCGCCGTCGCGGTCCGTCATCATCTCAGCCGTTGCCATCACCGGGATCGTCGTCTTCCTCGTCGGCACCGTAGTGACCACGATCGGCTTCTTCACCGCTTCCCACGCCGACACATCGTTCGCCGGCAAGGCGGCAGGCCTGTCTGTGACGACCAGCAACGCCGGCCTGGCGCTGTGCTTCTTCGGATGCGTCTTCGTGGGCTTGGCAGCGGCCCTCAAGCCGGTGGCCGCCGTGGTGTTCTATGAGAAAGACCAGCGCAATTGGATCGAGCGGGCGCCGCCCTGGATCGCGCCGCTCTGTGGGCTTGCCGCAGCCGCTTGCCTTGTCGCGCTTGTGCTCAACCGGTGAACGGCGACGACGATTTCGAAGCCGAACTGTTCAGTCCGGTCACGTCCGGCATCTTCAATGCGAATTGGCTGCATGAGCCTGCGACCGGCATCTGGCGGGCGCCGGTGCCGCGCGAGTTCCAGCGCGAGGCGATGCGGCAGATGTATCTGTCGCAGACCGGCACCGCCGACCCGGCCCCGTTCGACGCCGTATTCCCGATGCTGTGGCGTTTGCCCAGCGAACCGAAATCGCCGGGCCGTGTCACGATGGTCATGCTCGATACCGGTTGCCTGACGGAGCACCCGCTGCTCGAGGGCTGTATCGAGGACACGTGCGATTTCACCGGTGAAACCGTGGAGGACCGGATTGGGCACGGCACCGGCGTGGCGCTGACCGCGCGGATGATGCCGTTCGGCGGTTGGCGGCCGCAACTATTCATTGGCAAGGTGTTCGCGGAAGACCGGCGCGACGCCGCACGCAACCTGATCCGCGGCATCGAGTGGGCCGCGGGCCTGGCACGCTCGCTGGACCGGCGCATCAACATCATCCTGCGGGTTGGCGTGTACAACCGCCGCTGGCTTGGCCTGCGGTCCTGCGATGGGACGTGTGACGTCTGCCAGGCGGCGTTGCGGGCGTTGCAAGACCCGCGCGTTTCGATCGATGCAGCGCCCGGCAACCGGGCCGGCCAGACAGCTTGCCCCGCCAGCGCCGCTTTGCGCGTCAAGGATACGCTGAAGCCCGATCCGGCAATGCCGGACAAGCCGCGGTTCGTCTCGATGGCGCCGCGCGACTACGCCGATGCCGGAGTAGGCACGATGACGATCGAGGGCGACGGTCACTACTCCTTCTCGACGGATACGGTGACCCTGTTTCCGCCGAAACTGCTCACATCGCTGCTGCCTCTTCCGGCACTGGCCGCAGCCATGAATGCAGGACGGCAGTCACTGGGCGAGAGCTTCTTCGCCTACCGCGGCTCCTGGACCGTCGCCAAGATCGGCGGCCGGCCCGAAAGGGTGCCGTTATGGCCCGGCGGCGGCGAGGGAACGCTGTCGTTCGAATACAACAGGACGGCGCAAGGCGTGACGCTCACAGCGGTGGACCTGCCCGGTTTTGCGGTCAGCGCTCCGACCACCGACATGCTCCATGTGAAATTGCCTCAGGCAGTGCAGGACTTCCTCGCCGCCCACCCGGAGCTGCCCGGACCCATCCGGGACCGTGCGACCGAAATGGCGCGAAAGCTGACGATCCGCTGACGCACGGCCCTGGATCGCCAAGGCAAGCGGCTCGCGATGACGGGGCGCCAGCGCTACTCCAGCCACGCCCTCACCGCCTCGCGCACGAACGCCAGATCGGGCGGGTTGCCGGAGGGATTTCCGGCGCGGTGGCCCCAGATGCTCGGGATCGGCCGTAGCTCGGCTTGGGCGAGATACGGCAACTCGTCCGCATTGTCGGCGACACGGAAGTAAAGGTCCGTCTCGCCGGGCATCAGCAGCACGCGCGCCTTGATCGCCCGTAGCGCCGCCGCAAGGTCACCCCCGTACAGCGGGTTGGCGCTGATGTCGCCGGCGTCCCAGGTTTGCAGCTGCGCGTATAGGTCGGCGGCCGGGCGGCGGCCGAAACGGTCCTCCCAGTCGGTGCGCAGGAACGTCTCCAGATCGGGGGCGCCCAATGCCGTCAAGTGCAGGTTGGCGCGGTAGAAATCCTGGCTGAGCGCCCAGCCGGCGTAGATGCGGGCGAAGGCGCGCAACGCCGCCCGCGGCTCGGCGCTGAAACGGCCGCCGCCGAGGTGTTCCGCCGCGGTCTCCAGCACCGCCATCTGCCCGCGCAGGAACACCTGGTTGTGCACCGCCGTGCGGGCGCTGCCGCAGTTGACGATGGCGCGCGCCACCGCGTCCGGAAAACAGGCGGCCCAGTGATAGGCCTGCTGCGCCCCCATCGACCAGCCGTACACCGCGTGCAAGCGGCCGATGCCCCACTGCTCCTGCAACAGGCGGCGCTGGGCGTGCACGTTGTCCCAGGACGTGACGAGGCCGGGCCAGGCCGGCGTGTTGGACGGGCTGGACGACAGGCCGTTGGCGAACATGTCCGGGATGACGATGAACCAGCGCTCCGGATCCAGCACGCCATCCGGCCCGATCAGCCACTCGAGGTCGGGATGCCGGGCGGAGTAGCTGGTGGGATACAGCACGACATTGTCCCGCTCCGGCGACAGCGTGCCATGCGTCTTCCAGCTCAGCTCCGCACCCGGCAGCACCGCACCGGACTGCAAGGCCAGGTCACCGAGGGCGAACGTCCCGGCTTGCGTCGGCCAATCCCTGCTCATGTGAGGCTCCTGATTTCGGGTTTGATGCTGGCGCCGGACCGCATCAGCGCTCCCATCGCCAGGGCATAGGTGAACGCGCCCACCAGGAACGGTGCGCCCGACCAGCTATTGCCGCCAGCCCGGACCGCGGCGGCGAACACGATCGCGGCGAACAGCGGCGAGACGATCGCCGTCAATCCTTCGACCGAGGACAGGCCGCCTTGCAGCTCGCCCTGGCGCTCCGGCCCCGCTCGCGCCGACAGCAGGCCGCGCATCGCAGGACCGGCCACGGCGCCGCAGGCCTGCAGGATCACGGCCGCGTAGATGACCCAGCCTGCCTGCGCGATGCCGAACAGGACATAGGCGCCGACCGCCAGCGCGAACCCGGCGAATGCGGCCCGGCGCTCCCCCACGCGGGCGATGATGGGGCGCACCAGCACGCCCTGCACCAGCGCCTGGCTGATGCCGACCGCGGCCAGCGCCCAGCCGTTCTCCCGCGTGCCCCAGCCGAAGCGCAGCCCGGTGGAGAGCACGAAGCTGCTCTGCAGCGCTCCCAATCCGAACCAGTTCAAGCTCCAGCCCACTGCCAGCCAACGGCTGACCCGGTCGGCCGCCAGCGTGTGCAGCGACCCGATCGGGTTGGCGCGGCGCCAGCTGAAGGCGCGGCGGCGGTCCGGCGGCAGGCTTTCCGGCAGCACGAACGCCCCGTAGCACGCGTTGCTGAGCGACAATGCGGCGGCGACCAGGAAGGGCAGCCGCAGGTCGATCGCGCCGAGCACGCCGCCCATCGCCGGCCCCAGCACGAAGCCGAACCCGAAGGTCGCGCCGACCAGGCCGAACCGGGCCGAGCGCTGCTCCGGCGGGGTGATGTCCGCAATGTAGGCGTTGGAGGCCGACGCATTGGCCGCCGTTGCCCCGGCGCACAGCCGCCCGAGGAACAGCCAGGCCAGCGTCGGCGCCCAGGCGAGCAGCAGGTAGTTCGCCGACACGCCGAGCAGCGAGAGGATGATCACCGGCCGGCGGCCGAAGCGGTCCGACAGGCCGCCCAGCACGGGGGCGGCGATGAACTGCGCACCGGCGAAGGTCGCTACCAGCGCGCCCACCCACTCGGCTGCCTGCCCTGCGCTGCCGCCGGTCAGCTCCCGCACCAGCGCCGGCACGATCGGCACGATGATGCCGAAGCCGAGCGCGTCGATACCCAGCGTGAGCAGGACGAAGGAGAGCGAGGCGCTGCGTTTCATGCCACGCCAGATTGGGCGACGCGCACGCATTTGCGCATGACAGTTGGTAGCGCCTGGGTGTCCAGCGCGTCCGCCGGGTGCAGGAAACCGGTCGCGTCGATGGCCGCGACCTGAGCCACATAGACGTCGATCGCCAACTCGAAATGCGTGAAGCCATGGAAGGCCTGTCCCGCCCGGCGCCACGAGGCCGGCATCGGCGCCTCGGTCAGCGCCTCCGGCTCGGGCCAGGGATCCGCCCGCCAGGTCGTGCCGGGCAACTCGGTCATGCCGCCGAGCAGCCCCTTCGGCGGGCGGCGGCGCAGCAGGACGTGCCCGGCGTCGTCAATGAGCCAGAAATGCGCGCCGTGGCGGCGGGGCCGCGCCTTCTTGGCGATCTTGCGGGGCAGTTCGGCGGCAAGTCCCGCCACCCTCGCCTGGCAGTCGCGCAGCAACGGGCACACGGCGCAGGCGGGCGCGGCCGGGGTGCAGATCGTGGCGCCCAGGTCGAACAGCGCCTGCGCGAAGTCGGACGGCCGCGCCCGCGCCGCGGCCTGGTCGCCCAGCGCGGCCGCTGCCGCTGCGATCTGCGGCCGCGACGCCGGCAAAGGCGTTTCGATCGCGTAGAGCCGGGAGACGACCCGTTCCACGTTGCCGTCCACCGGCACGGCCGGCACGCCGAACGCGATGGCGGCGATGGCGGCGGACGTGTAGGCGCCGATGCCCGGCAGCGCCCGCAGCCCCGCGATCGTGTCCGGAAACCCGCCCAGCGCGGCGACCTGCCTGGCGCAGGCGTGCAGGTTCCGCGCCCGGGCGTAGTAGCCGAGCCCCGCCCAGGCGGACATCACATCCCCCTCCGGGGCCGCCGCCAACGCCTCGACCGTCGGAAAGCGCAGCAGGAAGCGTTGGAAGTAGGGTATGACGGCGGCGACGGTCGTTTGCTGGAGCATGATCTCCGAGAGCCACACCCGGTAGGGATCGGCTGCCTCGCCGGGTTCATGCCGCCATGGCAGCCGGCGGCGGTGGCGGTCATACCAACCGAGCAGATCGTCGGCTGAAAGCGTCGGAGGGGGCACGGCAGCGGTATGACGGCGGACGGCAGCGGCGACAAGCGGGATGGGCGGCAGGTCTGGGGGCCGCGGCCGGTCGGCGGACTGGTCCCGGCGCTGGTCAGGCCTGCGTTCAAGCGGCGCTCCCCGGCAGCCGCGCACATCATGACGGATTGGGTGGAAATCGTCGGGCCGGCGCTCGCCGCCGTCACCGCGCCGCGCCGCTTGTCCGGCACGACGCTGACCCTCGCCTGCGCCGGCCCGATCGCGCTCGAACTGCAGCACATGGCCACCGAGCTTACGTCGAGGATCAATAGCCATGTGGGGCGCGTTGCCGTGGAGCGGCTGCGCTTCGTGCAGGAAATCCTGCCCGCGCCAGCGATCCCGCCCGAGCCCTTGCCCAAAGCTGCTCCCGCGCCGATCGCCGGCATGCCGGCAGGACCGCTGAACGACGCCTTGGCGCGCCTCGGGCAGGCCCTGGAGCGGAGACGATTGGGTCGCTAAGGCAACAGTGTTGCTTCTGGGCAACATTGAAGCGCATCCTCTTCTATTCACGCCGCCGTGTTGTTGCGCCGGCAAAATGCGGTGGCAGACTTTCGTAAGGCCCCGACAGGCCACGAGGATCGGGCAGACCGCAGATGTCCAGGCCAGCCAAGCACGCCATTGCCGCATTCACCGCGTGCGTTCTCATCGGCGGGTGCGATCCCGCGCCGGTTTTCGCGAACAATCCGCTTGCCGCCCGCTCGGCGTCACCCTCGATCCTCGCGATGCCACCGGTTCTCATATCCGTTCCGCCGGGCCAGCTACCGGCGATCATTGCACCCTTACCGAAGCCCGCGAGCGTCTCGCCAGCGTCTCCCCCATCGCCGAAGCCGGCCGCCACAGCCGCATTGGACCCGGTGGCCGCCGCGCTGGCGGCGGAGCTGCGGCGGTCTGCCCCCGTATTGCCCGACCATCCCGCCGAGACGCAGACCGCAATCGGCCTCGCCCGCGCCATGCTGCAACAGACCCATACCACTTTGGACGCACGGCAGGTCGTGCTGGTGGTGGACCGGTCCAGCCGCGTGCAGCGGCTTTGGGTGGTGGTCGCCTATCCGGGCAACCAGCTCGGCGAGGTGCTGGGGGCCGTCAGCGTCAGCACGGGCAAGCCTGGCCGTAAGGAGCATTTCCGCACCCCGGTCGGCGTCTTCGTCAATGACGGCTCGATCCTCGGCTACCGGGCGCAAGGGACCTATAACGAGAACCACATCCGCGGCAACGGCGTGAAAGGCATGCGGGTCTGGGACTTCGGCTGGCAAACCACCGATGACTGGCGCACGCCGGGTGCGCTGATGGCGGTGCGGCTGGAGATGCATGCCACCGATCCGGCCAATCTGGAGCTGCGCCTGGGACGCTGGGATTCGGAAGGCTGCATCCGCATCCCCTCCCGCTTCAACAGCTTCATCGACCATGTCGAGCTGATCGACGCCAAGCTGCATGAAGCCGCGCAGACCGCACGCCGCTTCGCCGCCCTGCTGCCGAAGAACGCCGAACCAACGCCGCTGGCCGGCACGACCGTGATCGTGATCGACTCCTCTGAGCCGTCTGCGCCCCCCTCCGACCCGGTCCGCGCGAATGCGATGGAGCACCCGGCGGACATGGCCCCAGGACACGACGACGCAGGCTGATCGCCTGCTAGGGTAGCGGCTGCGCAGTTCGGGACCATTGCTGTAGTATCTGGTCCGCAGGCTCATGCCGGCGCGGCATATGAGGGAGCAGCATGAGCGAGACGGACGGCCTTCCGGCGCCGCAGCGGCACTGGGTCATGGGGTGCGCCCTGCTCGGCGTCGTGCTGGCAGGACTGGATTCCGCCATCGCGAATATCGCGCTGCCGACCATCGCGCGGGAATTGTCGGCCAGCGACGCGGCCACGGTGTGGATCGTCAACATCTACCAGCTTGCCGTCACAGTCAGCCTGCTGCCCGCGGCCTCGCTCGGCGAGTCGCTCGGGCTGAAGCGGGTGTATGGCTTCGGCCTGGCGCTGTTCACCGCAGCCTCGCTGGGGTGTGCCTTGGCGCCGTCGCTGAGTCTCCTGGTTACGGCGCGGATGGTGCAGGGCGTCGGCGGCGCCTGCATGGCCGCACTCGGCGGCGCGCTGGTGCGGGCCATCTATCCGAGGCGGATCATGGGCCAGGGCTTCGCCTTGATCGCGCTGATGGTGGCGATCTCGGCCGCACTCGGGCCGACCCTGGCGGCGCTGATCCTGTCGGTGGCTAACTGGCCGTGGCTGTTCCTGGTGAACGTGCCGGTGGGGCTGATCGCCGTGCCGCTGTTCCTGGCGGTGGCGCCGCCGGGCCGGCCGCGGCCGAGGCCTCTGGACAAGGTGGGCGCGCTGCTCAACGCGCTGGCGCTCGGCCTGATCGTGACCGGGGTGAACGGGCTGGGCAGTGAGGCGCGCAACCTCGCCGTTGCAGAGATCGTGGCCGGCCTTGCCTGCGGTACGCTTCTGGTATGGCAGCAACGGCGGCGCAGCGCCCCGCTGCTGCCGCTTGATCTGCTGCGCATCCCGTTGTTTGCGCTGTCGATCGGCACTTCGATCTGCTCGTACAGCGCCCAGATATTGGCCTATGTGTCGCTCCCGTTCCTGTTCCAGACCGTGATGCACCGGAGTGCGGTGGCAACCGGGCTGCTCGTGACGCCCTGGCCGCTGCTGGTCGCAGTGGCCGCGCCGATCGCGGGCAAGCTGTCCGGCCGCTACCCCGCTGCCGTGCTGGGCAGCGCCGGGCTGGCGGTTCTGGCGACCGGGCTGGTGCTGCTGGTGATGATGCCGGCCATGCCGTCCGACTGGGACGTCGCCTGGCGCATGGCGATTTGCGGCATCGGTTTCGGCTTTTATCAGACGCCCAACAACCTCACCCTGATGACCGCCGGGCCGCCCGATCGCACCGGCGCCGCCAGCGGCATGATCGCGGTTGCCCGCACCGTCGGCTGGTCGCTCGGCTCCGCACTGGTTGCGCTGATCTTCAGCCTGCGCGGCAGCGCGGGCGCGGTCACCTGCCTGGAGGTCGGCGCCGGGTTCGCCGCCGTGGGCGCCGTGGTCAGCGTGTCCCGCGCCGGCGCGCCCCGCGTGTCGGCTGCATAGCCGGGGCGCACAGAGGTGTCAGACAGCACGCCTGGCCGCCGCGCCAACAACCGGCAGTTGCAGCAGATCATCGCCGGCCTCGGCGAGGGCATCATCCTGATCAGCCCTGACCAGACCATCATGTGGGCCAACGAGGCCGCGCTGGAGATGCACGGCGTGGAGGCGCTTGACGGACTGGGTGCGGACGTCGCGGAGTACCGGCGGCGTTTCGCGCTACGCTATCGCAACAACCACAAGCTGCCCGATGGCGAATATCCCATCGATCGCGTCATCGCGGGCGAAGCCTTCTCGGACATCGTCGTCGAAGTCGTGCCCGAAGGGAGCGATGAGCCGCAATGGGTCCACCACGTCCGCAGCCTGGTGCTGACCGACGATGACGGGCAGCCGGAATGCCTCGTCCTGGTGCTGCAGGACGCGAGCGCCCGGTTCGAAGCGGAGGAGCGGTTCGAGAAGACGTTCAACGCCAACCCGGCGCCTGCCGTGATCGCCCGCCTCTCCGACCTGCGTTACATCAAGGTCAATGTCGGCTTCCTCGAGATGACCGGCTACGAGCGCGAAGCGGTGCTCGGCCGGTCCGTGTACGAGGTGGATGTGATGGAAGGCGCCGAGAAGCGCGACCTCGGGATCGAGCGGCTGACCGAAGGGCGCACCATCCCCCAGATGGAAGCCACGCTGAAGCTGCCGCTTGGTGGCACGAAATGCGTGGTCGTCGCCGGGCAGCCGATCGAGATCGGGGAAGAGCCCTGCATGCTGTTCACCTTCATGGATTTGGAGCCGCGCAAGAAAGCCGAAGACGCCTTGCGCCAGAGCGAGGAGCGGTTCGCCAAATCGTTCCGTCTGGCCCCTGTGCCGACCTTCGTCAGCAATGCCGAGAGCGGGCATATCCTCGACGCCAACGAGGCGTTCACCTTAGCCACCGGCTACAGCCTGACGGAGGTGATCGGCCGTAGCGCCACCGAGCTGCAGCTGTGGGACGGGACGGCGCAGCGCATGCTGGAGGCCGGCCTGGCAAAGACGGGCAGCATCCGCAGCCTCGAACTCCCGATCCAAACCAAAGACGGCGGCATTCTGGACTGCCTGGTTTCGGCCGAGACGGTGACGATCCATGGCAAGGACTGCGTGCTCAGCGTGCTGCAGGACATCACCGAGCGCCGCCGCAGCGAGAGTGAGCTGGTGGCGGCGATCGAAGCCGTGATGCACGATACCTCCTGGTTCAGCAGCACCGTGGTGGAGAAGATGGCGGCGCTGCGACGGCCGCACGGCAGCAACCGCAAGGCGCCCGAGCTATCGGATCTCACGGCGCGCGAGACCGACATACTCGGCCTGATCTGCCAGGGGATGGCGGACAAGGAGATCGCCCGTTCACTCGATCTCGCGCTGAACACGGTGCGCAATCATGTCGCCACGATCTACGGCAAGCTCGACGTGCACCGGCGTAGCGAGGCCGTGGTATGGGCGCGGGAGCGCGGGTTCAGCGGCGCCAAGCCTGGCGCCACGAAGCTGGGCAAAAGGGCGGCCCGGGCACCCTGATCCCGTGCAAATGCATTAGGCGGCCTAGTGCATCTGCGTCTGTAGCGCCGCCCACCAGAGCCCTATCTTTGCGTCATCGACCAAGCACGGCCAACCCGGCCGGGGCAGTCGCAAGTTATGATGAAGGAAGCGGACTATGGACAAGGATCGCATCGAAGGCATCGCCAGCCAGGTCAAGGGCTCCATCAAGGAGGCCATCGGCAAGGTCACCGGTGACGTGCAGACCGAGGCCGAGGGCAAGGCCGAGAAGGCCGCCGGCAAGGTGCAGAACACTGTCGGCGGCGCCAAGGACACGGTGCGTGACGCGCTGAAGTAAGCCGGAAACGCTACAGCGGCGCCTGCCTTCGGGCAGGCGCCATGCCCGCGCCCTTGAAGCCCAGGTTCGGAACCATGCTGCTAGACAAATACGAAGAACGTGTCCGCCGCCACGCCCATCGTCTGTGGGAGTTGGAAGGCAAGCCGCACGGGCGCAATGACGAGTTCTGGTCGTGCGCGCTTGAGGAAGTGAAGCGCATCGTGGAGCGCGAGGCCACGACCCGCGCCGAGGCCCACCGGCTGTGGCAGGAAGCCGGCAAGCCATTCGGGACGGCCGACCGCTTCTGGTTCGAAGCTGAGAAGGCTGGCCAGCGGGAGTAGGAGCCGCCTATTAGGCTTCAACTTATGGGTTTGCGGCTCAATAGGTGGCGCGGCCGCCGGTGATGTCGAACACGCCCGCGGTGGAAAACGAGCACTCCTCGCTCATCAGCCAGGCGGCCAGCGCCGCAATCTCCTCCACCTTCACGAAGCGACCCATCGGGATCTTGCTGAGCATGTAGTCGATCTGCGACTGGCTCATCTGCTCGAACAACTCGGTCGCAGCGGCGGCCGGCGTTATGCAATTCACCAGCACGCCCTTGCCCGCGAGTTCCTTCCCCAGCGACTTGGTGAGCGCGATCAGCCCCGCCTTGGACGCGCTGTAATGCGACGCGTTGGGATTGCCCTCCTTGCCGGCCACGCTGGCGATGTTCACCACCCGGCCGTAGCCGCGCGCGACCATGCCGGGCAGCACGGCGGACGAGACGAGGTAGGGCGCAATCAGGTTGATCTCGACCACCAGGCGCCACTCGGCGGAGGGTAGTTCCCAGGTGGGCGCGTTGCCGCCGGTGATGCCGGCGTTGTTGACCAGGATGTCGATGCGGCCATGCGCCGCCTCGGTCTGCGCGGCGGCGGCGCGCACGGCTGCTTCGTCCGTCAGATCGACCGTAACCGCACTGGCGCCGGGTAGCGTCGCCACCGTATGGGCCAGGCGGCCCTCGTCACGGTCCCACAACGAGACGATGGCGCCGGATGCGGCGGCACGCTCGGCAATGGCAAGCCCGATGCCGCGGGCGCCGCCGGTGATGACGGCGACGCGGCCGTTCAGGTCGATCTGGTTCATGTTACCTCCCAAGCTCGTGCGGCTACCGGCGCTGCGAACCGCGCGTTCGCCTTGCCAACCCACGAGGGAGGAAGGCTATGCCCGCGTAGAGTGATCGCATAGAGGCCGAGGCGCCGGCATTTGCGGATTTCAAGTTCGTCCCGGACGTCGGTAACCTGGCGCACCATCTCGTCGAGCGCACCCGAGAGTGTTCCGTGCTTAAGGCGTCCCGGCACCAGACAGCTTATCGTGCAGGATATCCAAAGCCTCGACAGCCGCCGCGATCCGTCTCGGATTGCCCGATGCGCGGGCGAGGGACAGGCGTTGCTCCATGAAGTCCAACGCCTCCGTCTGACGGCCACCCTCGTAGGCCAGCACACCGAGCTGGAAAAGCGACTGGTCCGTCATCACCGGATCTTTGGCCTTCAGGGCGTCGGCGAGCAGGCTTTCCAGCACGGCACGGGCCGCGGCCATGTCGCCCAACTCATACTGATTCTGGGCGAGGTTCATGCGCACCGGGAATGTCTTGGGATCGTCCAGCGGGAGCAGTGCTGAGGCCTCGGCCAGGAGTGCCTCGTTGATCTGGCGTGCTTCCTCAAACTGTTTGGTCTCGTGCAGGCAAAAGGCGAGACGCTGCCGTGTGCCGAGCTGGGCGAGCTTGCTGACCCCGTTCTGCGCCATCAAGGGCAGCGCCAAGCGGTAATGCGGGATCGCGGCATCACAGCGCCCTATTTCCTCGTTCTGACGTGCGATCGCGTAATGCAGCGCCTCCTTGTCCCCGAGATCGAGGAATGGGTGCTCGGCCTCGATGCGCAGCGCTTCCTCCCCGTGGAGAATGGAATCCTGCATGCGCTCGCCTTTGTTCTCCACGAACGAGCGCAGTTGCATCACCCGGCCGCGGTCCTCGCTGTCGGGTGCTGTAAGGGGCTCGATCTCGTCCAGCTCTCCCAATACGGCGCGCACGCTGAACCTGGCCGCGGGATCGAGCACCATGGTGTGGATCGCGGCCAAGCGGACCGCCGCCTGATTGTCCGCCGCGGCTACACCCTTGCCGATCAGCGGGAGAGACAGGAACAAAAGCAGGGCCCTTCGCAATGTTTTCATGGCGCACCTGACTGGTGAGAGGTTCAATGGGGCGACGATGCCAAGGGTGTTCGCCACAGTCGCTTCCTGGCCGTCGTAAGATGCGAACTCGTGGCCGGAGTGGCAAAGGCTCTCCATGAAAAGCTTCGTGCGCTGGCTCGACCGCTACATCTACGTCGACCGCCTGCGGTTGCGCCCGGCCCAAATGCTGCCGCGGATGCGGCCGCACGAGTGGGTGTGGTACGTCGCCGTGCTGCTTGCCAGCGGCCCTGTCCTGTTCTGGGTGTGGGACCGCGTCGGCGATTGGCTCGCCGGCCTGCCGGGCGGCGTCCTCCTCAAGCTGGCCGCCTACCCGTTCGGCGGGCTGCTGCTGGGCGGGGTGTGGCTGCTGGTGCTGCCGGCGCGGCAGGCGCGGCTGGAGGCAGAGGGCGAGGGATGGCTGGTCGCGGCACTCATGCTGGCCGGGCAGCTGCTGTACCTGCTGATGCGCCACCTGCTGGCGGCAAGTTGAGCCGGAGTGCGCGAAGCCTGCATGAGGTTCGCGCGCCGCTGCGCAGCACCAGCACGGCCGCGGAGATAAGCCGCCTCGATACCGCGAGCCAGCTGCCCGAGCCCGGTGCGACCTCCGCCACCTCGCTCCAGGTGATGCGCCGCGTGCCGGCCCAGCTTGCCAGGACCACGCGCCGCCGGTCAGCTCTCTTGGAAATCACGCCTTGCTTCACGCATCACCCTCCGCAGCCCGGCGCCGTGCATCCGCCCACTCCTTTGCATCGCGTGCGTCCGCATCGGCATCGAAGCCCTCGTGGTCATAGCGAAACGCGATCGCGTCGCGCCACTCCGTGGAAGCCGACCATCGATCGAGGTACCGTGCCTTGCCGTCCGCATCGAGCGACAACCAGAACGGCAGCCAGCTCAGGACAATGTAAGTCTCGGCAAGTCCCTGGTTCGCGGGTTCATCGGCGGAAAGCCCAGGGATGGCCACCCAGGGCGGGGGCAGTTCGTCCATCTCAGTGCGCCTCGATGGTGTGATCGGCGATCCAGCCGAAACCGAAATAGCCGACGAGAGGCCGCGTGCGATCGCCTCGGCCAGCACCGCGCCGTAGGCATCAAGCTCCATGCCACGCGGCGCTGGCCCGCCGATGCGCACCGAGCGGCCACGCCGGGAGACGCGAACGTCAGGCAGAACGTGGTGACCACGTTCCCGTACATCCCGACCACCTCGGCATGGTCCACCTGCCGCCACGGCACCACCGGCTCAGCCAGGCCGGGGCAGCGGAAGCCCTCTGGCGTGAGCACGAGATAAGGCACGCCGCGCCGCTGCCAGCGCACCGCCATCGCCGCTACCAGGCCTGCGCCGAGCAACAGGCAGAAGCCGAGCAGGCCGTAGAGCGTCCAGTCGTCCAGCCCCGCGCGGGCCACCAGCACGAGGCCCGCCAAACCCGATAACGCGAAAGCCGCGCCAAGCGCGAGGAACACCAGCAGCGGCTTCGGGTCCTCGTGGAACGCCGTCTCCTTCAGCACTGCGGGGCGTCCGCGAGCAGCCGCTCCAGCCAGGGGCGCCGCCGCGCCGGAGGCGTGATCGCGATGTCCTTCAGCGTCAGCATGCCGTCCACGATGGCAAGCCGGGCTTCGATGCGGCCATCCTGCGGGCCGGGTGTCGCGTGCGGGTCGGGGCCGAACGGGGCGCTCACGCGCAGGGTGGCGAAGTCCGGGCGCAGGATGGAGCGCGCCGGAATGGCCCGGCTGACCCCGTCGTACTCCGCGCCGAGCAGGCATTCGCCCGGCGGCAGGGCGGCCGCGGCCGCGCAGAGCCAAGCGCTGGTGTCGATCCAGCGCCACGCCCCGCCTTCGCGGTGCCAGAGCTGGCTCGCGTCGGAATGTCCCGCATAGGCCGAGGTCGCGGGCACGACCAGCAACCGGCCCTCGGGGGAGGCCAGGACCACGGGCGGCTCGACGACCGCTAAGCCCAAGCCGGCGCGGACGGAGAGGCGCCAGCCGTCGCTGTCGCTGCGGTCGAACACGTCCAGCGAAGAAGCGCCTGGCCTTTCGGCGTCGGTCCCGCGGAGGATCCGGAACGCGAACTGCCCGTCGCCGCCGGGGACGAGACCTGCGTTGTCGGAACCCTCGACCAGCTCCGCCAGTGTGAAGCGGTGGTCGCGCAACGCCTGCCATTTGGCGGCGTCCCGTGCGCGCGCGTCCTCAAGCGTGCGGCGGATGCTGGCAAGCAGCGCCGGGTCGGTCACGCCGCGGGCCACCTCGAGCAGAATGCGGTTCGCGTCCACGAAGCCGCGACCGTCGAGACTGCCGGCGACCGCGTCGTTCCACGCCTGGGCCAGCGCCGGCGGCGGCCCCTCTGGGATTTGGCTCACGCGCGAAGCGGGCCCGTCGATCCAGGATTTCACCGCGAGCCCGCCGAGCAGGAGGAGCGTGGCCGTGAAGCCGAGCCCGCGCACCGCGCCACGGGCGAGCCGGCCGGCCAGCCCGGACCTTTCGCGCACCGGCGCCACGATCAGCCGCACCGCGATCCCGGTCGCGGCCTTCATGGCGACCAGCGCCCAGATGATCGCCACAACCGGCCCGCCGATCACCAGGCTCCAGAACAGCGCAAAGGCGAGTGCGGTGAGCACCTGGCCCGGTTGAGCCACGAACGGCGCGCCGAGCCGCGCCTCCGCCGCTGCGAAGCCCGCCTGAAGACGACGCCGGTGGCGCGCGGCCAGCCAGAGATTCACCCCGGCGGCGAGCGTGGCCGCGGCCGCCGCAAACACGATGAAGCCCTGGTCCTCCACCATACCAGGCGAGTCCGTGCCGGGCGCGAACACGGATGGGGCGACGCCTGCCAGCGCGTCGGCAAACCGCGCGGCTGCGTCTGGGGCGCGATAGAGGAAGAAACTCGCGACCCCCCATGCGGCCATCGCGGCCGACCACAGCCACGGCCGGGCTGGGGCCTGCCAGCCGGAGGCTTCCTGGAACAGCGCGGACGCGGCACGCTGGACGTGCTCGTCCGGCCGGGTGCGCCAGCCGAACTGCATCGTCAACGCGGGAAGAAAGGGACCGGCATGCCGGCCTCAACGCCGGAGCGGGTCGGTGGATCATGCTCGCGACCGTCCTCGCGGCGGCAGCGCACCGACCGGCATCCGCGCAACCCGGACGCCGACACGCTGACCTCATCCCACCCCCGCCCGCGACTCTTGCTTTGCCGCCCTCTCTGATACACTCGAGGCCATGCCCAGACGTCTTGCTCTTTTCATGCTGCTGCCTTTGCTCGCCGCGGCGGCACCCGATACCGCCGCCCCTGCGGTCACCGTCGTCCACGCCACGGCCGGAACGCTGGCCGAAACGGTGCTGGTGACGGGGACGCTGGCGGCGCGGGAGGAAGTGCTGGTCAGCCCGCAAATCGACGGCCTTGCCATCACGGCCATCGACGTGGAGGAAGGCGACCGGGTGACCGCCGGGCAGGTGCTGGCGCGGCTTTCGCACGACGCGCTCGACGCCAGCCTGGCGCAGAACACGGCGCAGCAGGCGCGCTCGGAAGCCGCCATCGCGCAGGCGCAGAACGCCATCGCCGAGGCGCAGGCGTCGCACAACCAGGCCGACCTCGCCTTCGCCCGCGCGCGCGACCTCGTCACCTCGGGCATCACCAGCCGGGAGACCTTCGACACGCGGCAGCAAGCCGCCCAGGTGGGGTCGGCCCGGCTGACGTCCTCCGTCAACGCGTTGCACGCGGCGGAGGCGGATGCCGCGCTGACGCGCGCGCAACGGCAGGAGCTGATGGTCAAGCTGGACCGCACCACCATCCGCGCGCCGACCGCCGGCATTGTCAGCCGCCGGACCGCCCGGCTCGGCGCCGTCATCGGCATGACGGGGGAGCCGCTGTTCCGCCTGATCGCCGATGGCCAGATCGAGCTGGAGGCGGCGGTGCCGGAAACCCGGCTGGCGCAGCTGCGGCCCGGTCAACCGGCGCAGCTCACCACGACCGGCGCCATCCTGCCCGCGCATGTCCGGCTCGTCGCGCCTGAGGTGAACCAGACCACAAGGCTCGGCCGCACCCGCATCGCGCCGGATGACGCCGCCTCCGTCGGCACCATCGGCAGCTTCGCGCGCGCCACGGTGGAAGTGGCGCGGCAGACCGGGGTGATCGTGCCGCTCTCCGCCGTGCTGTTCGACCCCGATGGCGCCCACGTTCAGGTCGTGAAGGACGGCACGGTGGAAACACGCACCGTGACCGTCGGCCTGCGCAACGGGGGCAAGGCGCTGCTGACGGCGGGTGTGCAGTCCGGTGAGCCCGTGGTCGCGGTGTCCGGCACCTTCGTGCGCGATGGCGACCGGGTCACGCCGGTCGAACCGGCGGCGGCGGGCTAGCGCCATGGCCCTCAACATCTCGGGTGCGTCGATCCGCCGCCCGATCCCCGCACTCGTGCTGTTCACCATCCTGCTGGTGCTGGGGGTGGTCAGCTTCCGCAGCATCCCCATCACCCGCGCGCCCAATGTGGACGTGCCGATCATCTCCGTCACCGTCACCCAGTCGGGCGCCGCACCCGCCGAGCTGGAGACGCAGGTCACCCGCAAGATCGAGGATTCGGTGGCCAGCGTGTCCGGGGTGAAGCACATCACCTCCTCCGTCACCGACGACACGTCCACGACCCTGGTGGAGTTGCGGCTGGAGGTCAGCACCGACCGGGCGCTGAACGACGTGAAGGACGCGGTGTCGCGCATCCGCACCGACCTGCCGCGCACCATCGACGAACCGGTGATCGAGCGGATCGACGTGGTGGGCCAGGCCATCCAGACCTTCGCCGCTTCCGCGCCGGGCATGACGGCGGAGCAGCTGTCCTGGTTCATCGACGATACCGTGCTGCGCGCGCTGCAGGGCGTCTCCGGCGTCGGCAAGGTGGAGCGTATCGGCGGCGTGTCGCGGGAGATCGAGGTCAATCTCGCGCCCGACCGGCTGGCCGCACTCGGCGTCACCGCCGGGCAGGTGAACGCGCAGCTTCGCGCCACCAACGTGGAGCTGGCGGGCGGCCGCGGCGAGGTGGGCGGGCACGAGCAGGCGATCCGCACCCTGGCCAATGCCGGCAGCGTGGATGCTCTGGCCGACACGCGCATCGTGCTGCCGGACGCGCGGGAGATCCGGCTGTCGGACGTCGCCACCGTGACCGATGGGTTCGAGGAGCCGCGGAGGTTCGCCCGGCTGAACGGCACCACGCCCGTGGTGGCGTTCGCGGTGTATCGCGCGAAGGGCGCCAGCGACGTGACGGTGGCGGCGCGGGTGAAGGCGCGGCTTGCGCTGCTGACGCAGCAATATCCCGGCGTCAGGACGACCCTGATCGACGACTCCGTGCGCGGCACGTACGGAAGCTACTTGTCCGCGATGCATTCGCTGCTGGAGGGTGCGGCGCTGGCGACGCTGGTGGTGTTCATCTTCCTGCGGGATTGGCGGGCCACGCTGCTGGCCGCGGTGGCGCTGCCGCTGTCGATCCTGCCCGCGTTCTTTTTCATGGAGCTGATGGGCTTCTCGCTCAACTTCGTCAGCCTGCTCGCCATCACGCTGGTGACCGGCATCCTGGTGGACGACGCGATCGTCGAGATCGAGAACATCGTGCGCCACATGCGGATGGGAAAATCCGCCTGGAACGCCTCGATCGAGGCGGCGGACGAGATCGGGCTGGCGGTGGTGGCGATCACGCTGACGATCGTGGCGGTGTTCGCGCCCGTCAGCTTCATGGGCGGCATCCCTGGGCAATATTTCAAGCAGTTCGGGCTCACGGTCGCGGCGGCCGTGCTGGTCAGCCTGCTGGTGGCGCGGCTGCTGACGCCCGTGATGGCGGCGTATTTCCTCAAGCCGCATGGCGGCCAGGGCGCGCTGCCGGACGGGCTGATCATGCGGTTCTACCACCGGCTGCTGCGGGCGACGCTGTCCTGGCCCTACCTGACCCTGGGCGCCGGGCTGGTGCTGTTCGCGCTCTCGCTGTGGTCCACCACCCTGCTGCCGACCGGGTTCATCCCGCCGCAGGATGACAGCCGCATCGTGCTGAGCCTGGAACTGCCGCCGGGCGCCACGCTGGCCAATACCCGCGCCAAGACCGATGCGGTGGCCAAGCTGTTCCTGACCGAACCCGGCGTCACCAACGTCTTCGTGGTCGGCGGCGCGACCCCGACCGGCGCAGGCGCCTCGATCCGGACGGCCTCCGTGGTGGCGACGCTGACACCGAAATCCGACCGCGACCGTAGCCAGAAGACCATCGAGGAGGCGCTGTCCCGCCACCTCGCCACCATCCCCGACCTGCATGGCTGGTACGTGAACGACCGTGGCGAGCGGGAGCTGTCGGTCACCGTTCTGGGAGACGAGCCGGCAGCGCTCAGCCGGGGCGTGGCGAAGCTGGAGGCGGCGATGCGCCGCCTGCCCGGCTTCCGCGACGTCGCGGCCAACGCGGGCGTGGACCGGCCCGAAATCCGCGTGCTGCCGCGCAACGAAGAGGCCAGCCGCTTCGGCGTCACCACCGAGGCGATCGCCGACGCGGTGCGCATCGGCACGATTGGCGACATACCCGCCAACCTTGCCAAGTTCCGCGACCGTGACCGCCTGATCCCGATCCGCGTCCAGCTTGACCCGGCGGCCCGCACCAGCCTCGCCTCGCTGGAAGTGCTGCCGGTGCCGGGCGCCAACGGCCTAGCCGTGCCGCTATCCGCGGTGGCCGATTTGGGCTTCGGCGCCGGACCTTCGTCCATCGAGCGGTATGACCGGGTGCGGCGGGTCTTGATCGGCGCCGACCTGGCGCGCGGAAAGGCCTTAGGCGCAGCCTTGGCCGATGTTTACGCGCTGCCCGAGGCGAAAAACCTGCCGCAGGGCGTGCGTGTGCAAAGCGGCGGCGATGCCGAGATCATGGGCGAGGTGTTCGACGGCTTCACCAGCGCGATGGGCGCCGGGTTGCTGCTGGTGATGGCCGTGCTGGTGCTGCTGTTCGGCGACGTGTTCCAGCCGGTGACGATCCTGCTGTCCCTGCCGCTGTCGATCGGCGGCGTGATCCTGGCGCTGCTGCTGACGGGGGAGGCGCTGAGCATGCCGGTGGTGATCGGCGTGCTGATGCTGATCGGCATCGTCACCAAGAACGCGATCATGCTGGTGGATTTCGCGATCGAGGCGCGCGCCAAAGGCGTCTCCCGCCGCCAGGCGATCACGGAGGCCGGCATGAAGCGGGCGCGGCCGATCGTGATGACGACGGTGGCGATGGTGGCGGGAATGGTGCCGTCCGCATTCGGCGTGGGCGATGGCGGCGAGTTCCGCGCGCCCATGGCGATCGGCGTGATCGGCGGCTTGGTGGTGAGCACGCTGCTCAGCCTGGTGTTCGTGCCGAGCTTCTACACCGTGATGGACGACCTGTCGGGCCTGGCCAAGCGGCTCGGCCGGGGGCGGACGAATGCGGCGAAGCGCGGGCTGCCGGAGGGCGCCGAACAGCCCGCGGAGTAGCCGCTTAGGAGTGCGGCGGCAGGTTGTAGGCGCCGGGCGGCAAGCTGTTCGGAGTCGAGAACGGCACATTCGGCCCGGAGTTGAGGAAGCTGCCGCCGGGCGACTGCGCCGACACCAGCGGCTCCGTATTGAACCCGACCTGCATGGCAGGCTCCGGAGCAGGTGTGGCCTGCTGAGCGCAGCCTGCGAGACCGAGGGAGAGGATAACGAGGGGGAGCGCGAGTGCTTTCATGATGGCCGGCATGTGTGCGTCCCGGTTGGGCGTCGCAAATCACGCTGCGGTGCATGGGCCGGCCCGCACGCAAGGTGGTGACTTAGCGCTGGTTTAGAGTGGCGCGGCCAGAAGCAGCGGCATGGCTTTCGACTTGCCCGCGAAGCAGCAACCCGCCCTTCCCAGGGACGGCTACCGGTTCAGCCTCGTGGCGATGCTGGCGGTGTCGGCAAGCTTTCCCCTGACCCTGGCCGTGAAATGGATCGTCGCGCCGGAGCCGCTGTTTCCCGACTTCTTCGCGCTCTGGTCGTTCGGCCGCTACGTGCTCACCCATACTCCCGCGACGATCTACGACAGCCAGGCGCTGCACGGATTCCAGACCGGTTTGGGAATGCCACCCGATGTCGGCTATCCGTTTTTCTACCCTCCCTGGATCCTCCTGGTCCTGGCGCCGCTGGGACGCATGGATTACCTCACCGCCCGCGTTGTTTGGCTGGTGCTCACCTTCGCGGCCTACGTTGCGGCGGCGGGCGCATGGCGCTGGCCGCGGCCTGTCATGGGCCTGCTGGTGTTCGCGCCGTCTTCGGCGATCTGTTTCGCGGTCGGACAGAATGGGTTTCTCACCGCGGCGCTGATGCTCGGCGGGATCCGGCTATTGCGGACCCGGCCGCTGATCGCCGGCGCCTTGCTGGCCTGCCTGGCCTATAAGCCGCAACTCGCGGTTCTGGCGCCCGCCATGCTGGTCTTCGGACGGCACTGGCGGGCGATGACCGGGGCGGCATTCTGCGCCGCCGTGCTGAGCCTGTCGGCAACGCTGGCATTCGGATGGACGACCTGGGCCGCGTGGCTGGATTTCACCGGCCACCAGGCTGCGTCCCTCTCGCTCGGCAAAGTCGAGGCCGGCATGATGCCGACCGTTACATCTGCGGTGCAACTCCTGGGCGGAAGTGGAATGATGGCGCACGCATTCCAGGCCTTGGCCGCAATGGCCGGCCTCCTGGCGCTCTGGCGGGTCCGGAACAGCGCCACGCCCGAGGCCAAGGCGGTGTTGCCGCTGGCCGCCATTCTCGCCACGCCCTATGCGTTCGTGTACGACTTGCCGATGGTCACGGGCGCAGTCTTGTCGGTGGTGGCGGCGCGCATCACCGCGGGCGCCCGGTTCGCCGAGTTCGAGTTCCCGTCCCTGCTGGCCTGCGTCATGGTGCCGGCGATGCTGCCCGGGTGTCGTGGCGCAGTCGCCGTGGTGCTGCCGGTGATGCTCGCGGCGTGCCTCTGGCGCCTATCCCGTGCGGGACACGACGCAAACGCCGGACTGGATCGGCAGGTCTCGGAGCGCCTGGCGGCGTCTTGGAACGCCGAGCGGGAAGCCCAATCTTAGCTGAGTCATGGCAAGCGGATGGGCCCCGGACGGGGCAGTGCAGGATCAGATTGACGATACCATCATCGATGGGGTGTCGAGAGCACGGGCGCTCATGCCGGCGGGCGAGGGCATGACCCATTGCGTCGAATGCGGCGAGGAAATACCGGCCGCGCGACGCCGTGCCATGCCTGGGGCGCGTACCTGC
>CAZZVB010000002.1:0-5078 GCA_964657445.1 uncultured Burkholderiaceae bacterium
ACCGGCGAGCCGGTCATTGGTGGGCCGAAGCCCACCCTACGGCCGCGCCGCCTTGCCCCGGATTTTTACGCCCCACACCTTTCCCTCGCCCGCGCGTGCGCCGGTTATCGCCCGCCGGACACCGTTACGATCGTGCCCGTCACGTAGGATGCCGCCGGGTTCAGCAGCCAGGCGACCGCTTCCGCCACCTCGGCGGCCGTGCCGGCGCGTTTCATCGGGATGGCCGGGGCAACCCGGGCCTGGCGTTCGGCGGAGTTCATCTCCGTGTCGATCAGCCCTGGCGCGACCGCGTTGACGCGGATGCCTTCGTCGGCGACCTCGCGCGCAAGGCCCACCGTGAAGGTGTCGATGGCGCCCTTGCTGGCGGCGTAGTGCACCAGCTCGCCGGGTCCGCCGAGGCGGCTGGCGACGCTGGCCATGTTGACGATCGCGCCGCCCTGGCCGCCCTGCTTGTTGGACAGCAGCAGCACCGCCTCCCGCGCGCAGAGCATGGTGCCGATCACGTTGACGGCGAAGGTGCGCTGCAACGCCTCGGCCGTCAGGTCCTGCAGGCGGCAACTGGCGCCGAGAATGCCGGCGTTGTTCACCAGGCCATAGAGCGGGCCGAACTGCGCCTGGGCGGCGTCGAACAGGCGGGTGATGTCCGCCTCGGACGAGACGTCACCGGCGAAGGCCGCCGCCCGGCCGCCCGCCGCCGTGATGTCCGCCACCACGGCGTCCGCCAGCGCGCGGTTGGATGCGTAGTTCACCGCCACCGCATACCCGTCCGCCGCCACCCGGCGGCAGATCGCGGCGCCGATGCCGCGGCTGCCGCCCGTTACGATCACCAGGCCCTTGCTCATGTCGCTGCCCTATGCGGCGATGTGCCTGAACATCGCGCGCTTGGCTTCCTCGTCGAACTCGGTCTTGAAGGCGTGCTTCTGCTTGATGGCTTCGGCCTTGGCCGCGGCGGGACGGGCGTTCACCGCGTCGAGCAAGCGCTTCACGTTCGGGAACTCCGCCCAGACGCTGGCATCCTGCGGCGAGGCGCCGATCACGAACGGCACCATGCGCGCCCAGCCCCACAGGGCCATGTCAACGATGGTGTATTCGCTGCCCAGCATCCATTCGTGCTGGCCGAGACGGTCGTTCACGATGCCCCAGTGACGCTTGGCCTCGAACAGGTAGCGCTTGACCGCGTAGTCTTTCGGTTCGGGCGCGAAATGGCGGAAATGCACGGACTGGCCGGAATATGGCCCGACGCCGGTGGCAATGAACATCATCCAGGACAGCATGTCGCCGCGCGACTTCAGGCTGTCGTCGGGCATGAACTGCCCGGTCTTCTCGCCGAGATACAGCAGGATCGCATTGCTATCGAACACCGTCGCATCGCCGTCGATGATCGCCGGAACCTTGCTGTTCGGGTTGACCGAAACGAAGGCCGGGGCGAGTTGCTCCCCCTTGCGGGTATCGACCGGTATCGCCTCGTATTCGAGGCCGGCCTCTTCCAGGAACAGCGCGACCTTCATGGGGTTCGGCGCAAGGCTGTAGTAGAACTTGATCATCTCGTTTTCTCCGTTCGGGGTTCAGGCGCCCTTGAAGACGGGCGCTCGTTTCTCGAGCCAGGCGGCGCGGCCTTCGACCAGATCGGCGGATTGCCGGCTGCGCGTCACGTTGGCAGCGATCAGGTCGAAATCGGGCTCGCCGCGCGCGATGTCGTTCAGGCAGCGCTTCATGCCCTGCACCGCGATCGGGGCGTTGGCGGCCAGCACGGCGGCGAGCGCCAGCGACCGGGTCATCACCTCGCCGGGTGCGACCGCCTCGTCCAGGTAGCCGATGCGCAGCAGTTCGGCGGTTTCGATCTTGGCCGCGGTCATGAACAGCTTCTTGGCGGCACCCAGCCCCAGCCGGGCGACATAGCGCCGCAGCCCGCCGGCGTAATAGTGCAGGCCGAGCTTGGCGGCCGGCATCACCAGCACCATGCCGTCCGCGCCGATCCGGAAGTCGCAGGCCAGCGCCATGTCGGTCGAGCCGCCATACACGCTGCCATTCAGCGCGCAGATGGTGGGAAGGGGGAAGCGCTCCAGCCGGTCACAGACTTTGTCGAACGCGCCGTCGCCGCCGCGGTCGCCTTCGCTGCCGTTCAGCTTGCCGATGTTGAACCCGGAGGAGAAAGACTTGCCGGTCCCGGTCAGGATCAGCACGCGCACGGTCGCGTCATGCTCCAGGGCGGTCATCAGCCGGTTCATCTCGTCCAGGTCTTCCGGCTCCATGCGGTTGTGCACGGAGGGCCGGTTGAGCTGGATCGTAGCGATGCCGCCCTCCAGCGCCAGCGTCGGCAGGCCTTCGGTCATTTGCCTTGCCAATTCGGTGTGCGCTTGGTGAGGAACGCGTCCAGTCCCTCGCGGAAATCCTGGCTCATGTAGCACATCAGGATCAGGTCACGGCCTTCTTCGGGGCGCATACGCTCCTTGATGCGGCGCAGCGCTTCCTTGGTGGCGCGCAGGGTCAGCGGGGCGAGCGTGGTGATGTGCTTCGAAAGCTCATCGGCGCGGAGATCCAGCGCGGCGCGATCCTCCACCACCTCGGTCAGGAAGCCGGCCTGCTTGGCTTCATCGGCCCCCAGCAGCCGGGCCGTGAACACCATGTCCTTGACCGCGGCGGGCCCGATCAACGCGGCAAGCCGGGTGTAGTTGGAAATCGACAGGCAGTTGCCGAGCGTCCGCGCCACGGGGAAGCCGAAGCGGGACGCCTTGGTGGCGATGCGCAGGTCGCAGGCGGCGGCCATCCCTGCCCCGCCGCCGGTGCAGGCCCCGGCGACCGCCGCGATGGTGGGCACCGGGCAGGTCTCCAGCGCGGTCAGCACCCGGTCGATCCGCTCCTCATAGCCGAGCGCGTCTTCCGGCGACTTGAATTCCCGGAACTGGGAGATATCGGTTCCGGAGGCGAACGCCTTCTCCCCCGCTCCGGTGATGACCAGGCAGCGCATGGACGGGTCCGCCCCGGCCTCCTCGCAGATCTTGGCGAGACGGTCATACATCGCGAACGTCATGGCGTTGCGGGCTTGCGGACGGTTGAAGGTGATGTGGCCGATACCGCCCTGCACCGTGTAGATCAGATCCTCGGTTTCGGCATCCGGCATATCCTGCTCCCGTCGCGGGCTGGCGACCTCAGGGGGGCACCGTAGCGAAGGGTGGGGGGAGTTCAAGCCTGGGCCGGATGCCGCCGCGAAGCTGAGCCCGGTTGGTGAGCGGCGCGGTTCATGCCAATTTGAAATCGCTCGGGCAACGGTGCCCGCCGGCGTCACTTTTCAGGTTGGAACGTCCCGCATGGATGGGGTCGATGTGACTGTTGCGGGCAAGCAGGCCGCGCCCGATGGTCAGGTCGGCCGCCTGCCGGATGCGGACGGGGTGGTGCGCCCGCTGTTCGACGCCGTCCGTTATGCGCAGAATTACCCCGACGTGCACGGCGATGCAGAAGCCTTGCTGCGGCATTTCTGCCAGCGCGGCTGGAAGGAAGGCCGCAACCCGAACGACCAATTCGACACCGTCTCCTACCTGCACGCGCACACGGATATCGCCGCCGCCGGGCTGAACCCGTTCTATCACTACCTGATCGCTGGCCGTGTCGAGCATCGCCGGGTGCAGCCGGCGGTCTGGCCGTCTGCGTCGGCCACCCAGGTGCTCGGACATGATCCTGGCGGCTGGGTCGAGCTGCTGCGGCCACTGGTGGATGAGGAGTTCTACGCCCGCCGGCTCGGCGCCGCGTACGATGGAAGCTTCGACCTCGCCGCGCATTTTGCCTATCGTGGCTGGCTGGAGGGATACGACCCGGCGCCTGGCTTCAGCGTGTCCGAAGCGCTGGAACGCCAGCCCGGCTTACGAACGGCGCGGCTCAATCCCCTGCTGCAGGCCGTTGTAGGACCACACGCCGACCCGGACGATCATGCGTTGCAATGCACCCGGTTTCCTCGCAGCGCTCTGTTCGGCATCGGCGAGCAGTTGGCGGAGTTGCGGGCGCAAGCGAGGCCGGTCACGCCAAGCGAAAGGCAGCCGGCAGCGGACTATGCCGATCCGGTGGAACGCATTGTCGCCGGGCACCTGGACGCCGAGTTTTACTTGATGACCTACCGGGACGTGGCCGCAGCCGGGACTGATCCCGTTCACCATTACTGCGCATGCGGCTGGACCGAGGGACGTCAGCCGGCCGATTGGTTCGACACTGACCAGTATCTACGCGCGAACCCGGACGTCCGATCGCTGGGCCTGAACCCTTTCTGGCATTACCTCGTCGCCGGCCGGACTGAAGGCCGCCCGCCCCGCCAAGCCGGCGGCTACAAGCGCAGCATTATCGAGGCGGCCTGTGACCCCGACGAAGCGGCCGGCCGCTACGATCGCACCGAGCCGCCGGATCGCCTGACCCGGCCCCAGATTACGGCTTTGCTCAAGGCAGCATGCGCCGGCAAGGCCGGTCTGGCAGTGTCGCTGAGCCACGATTGCTATCTGCTTGCGACGGGCGGGATCCAGGTGTTCATTGCTGACGAGCAGAAAGCCTACGCCGCTCGGGGCATCGCTTACCTCAACTTGTCGCCGTTCAGGCCTTTGCTACGGCTGGCCGATCCGGACGATGCGGACAGAGACTTGGTTCTGGTGCTGGACGGAACGATGGCCGGGGTGGCGCGGGCTGACGAAATCGCGGCGGCACTGGGCCCGGTAAGCTCCGCGGACCGTTTACGGCGTTTGTTCATCGCCCATTGCCTGCTGGGCCATAACGCCACCGACGTGATCGCGCTTCAGGCCGCCGTCGGCGCGACCGAGAACTTGTTTTGGGTTCATGACTATTCGTCGATCTGCACCGGATACACGCTGCTGCGCAACGATGTGGAGTACTGCGGCGCCCCGCCGCCGGATAGCATGACCTGCCGGGTTTGCGTTCACGGCGGCCATCGTCGCGCCCATGCCGCAGAGATGCGGCGCGTGTTCGACGCCATCTCATTCGATGTCGTCGCACCGTCCCAGGCCGCGCTCCAAATCTGGCGGTCTGGGAGCAACCTGCCCCACAGGTCGGCACGCTGGCATGAGCACTGCCGCCTCGTGGAA
>CAZZVB010000002.1:5178-58125 GCA_964657445.1 uncultured Burkholderiaceae bacterium
ACGTTTTCCTACGTCACATTCGAGTCGCTTGCGGCAGGTGCGGATGTGGTCTGCCTGGCCGATAGCGGCAATATCGCGGCGGCGGTGCTACGCCAGCGCCGCGGCATCGTGGCAGCCGATCAGGCGAGCCTGTTTGCGTTGTTCGAGAGCCTGCGCGCGGCCGAATACGTGCGCCTGTGCCGCGAACAGGGAACTGCACCCGGCGAGCTGGTCCGTGATGGAACGAGCGCGACCCTGGAACGCGTCGCATGACCATGGTGCAGCCGAGCCAAGCTGGGAAAACCTGCTGTTTCACCAGCTTCACCTACAGCTATCTGTCGCGCGCCCGCATCCTGGCGCAGACGGTGCGCCGCGCGCATCCAGACTGGGCGATGCAGGCCGTCATCGTGGACAAGCCGCCGGCGGGCTTCGATGCGGCAGCGGCGCTCGCCGGGTTCGACCGCGTGGTGGAGGCCGACACGTTGCGCATTCCGCTGTTCAAGGCGTGGCTGTTCAAGCATGACGTCGTCGAGGCTTGTACGGCGGTGAAGGGCCAGATGCTGGTGGAGCTGCTCGAGGCCGGGTTCGAGAAGGTCATCTACCTCGACCCGGATATCGCGGTGTTTCACCCGCTGGAGGCCATCGAAGCGCGGCTCGACACCGCGTCGGTCATCCTCACGCCGCATCAGTGCGAGCCGAACGAGCTGCCGATCGAGATCATGGATAACGAACGGACATCCATGCAATACGGCATCTACAACCTCGGTTTCGTCGCGGTCCGCAATGATGGCGTAGGCCGGGCCTTTGCGGCCTGGTGGGCGCGGGAGCTTCATCGTGCCTGCTATGACGCGCCGCAAAGCGGCATCTTCACCGACCAGAAGTATTGCGACTTGGTGCCCGGTCTGTTTGACCGCGTCTATGTCGAGCGCGACCCTGGTTGCAACGTTGCCAGTTGGAACCTCAGTAGGCGCAGCTTGCGCTTCTCCGGCAGCGACATCCTGGTGAACGGCTCTCCTTTGAAGTTTTACCATTTCACCAAAATCGGCGGCGATGGCGACAGCATGACCGAACGCTACGGCGGCAACAACTCGGAGGTTTTCGAGATTTGGCGTTGGTACAAGCGGCAGTTGAGAACGACGGCTGTTCCGGGGATCCCAAACCGCTACTGGCTATATGCCGTCTTCTCAAATGGGGAGGCGATCCCGAAATCCGCGCGCGAGTTCTATCGCGGACGGGAGGATTTGATGACCTATTTCGACGATCCGTTCCAGGTGGACGGCAACAGCCTGTACGCGTGGTTGTTGCGGGAAGCACCGGACTCGATGGTGAGGGACGCGTGACGTACGTCCTGCCGGCCAATGCCGTGACGGTGTAGAGATCCTGCGGAAGCTGATCAATCTGGCACGCTTCCCAATCCGGGAGGCCCCAGCTGTGCTGACAGCATGAGCATCACACATGAACAAGTATGTTCCCGGATCTATGCTGGCATGGTATCGAACGCTCTTCCGAGTTGCGCGGCGCTTCGCATCGATCTGGAACGATAAGGGGCCACCCGATGATACCGCGCAATATTTTCCTGATGTGGGACAAGCCACGAGAAAATTGGCCGCCGTTGGTGCGGGTATGCATAGAGCTCTGGATTGAGATCAACCCGACCTGGAAGGTGGAGGTTTACGATCTCACCAAGGCACGCGAACTCCTCAAGGGGGATATAGACCTCGATATCTTTAACTCACTTAAAGTGCAGCATCAGTCCGATCTGGTGCGAACCAAATTGCTCAGCGTGTATGGCGGTATATGGGCTGACGCTTCCTGTTTGCCGCACATGCCGGCGGATGCATGGATCGGCGATTTCGATGATCTTGATTACGGCAGTATCCCGACCAATGCCTTCGGCATCATAAGCGATAACTGGTTCCTCTTGTCACGACCAGCCGGTTTTCTCATGACGCGGCAGTATCAGGCCCTGCTGCGCTACTGGCAAACGCCGAAGATAAACATGCCTCAAGATGCCAGGTCCATTCACATGATAGCCGAGAGGTGGCAACATTTCGTCTCCGACTATGCTGCGCATGAGTTGCGAGTGGCGCCTTATTTCCTTTGGCAATATCTGTTTCGGCAGCAGGTCGAAAGCGACGTCGAGTTTCGTGAACACTTCCTCAAGCAGCGTTACCTGTCGACGAACGGCGAATGTGGCTTGGTCATCAACACACTGATGAAGAACAAGGCTGCCAACATCCCCAACAATCCGCTACCCGATGCGTTGCGGGTTTTCCTTAGGACGACGACCTGCCAGCTTAGCAAGCTGAACCATCATAGCCACGAGTTGGACTACCCCTTGCAAGATTTCAGCCAATGCGTGCTGGAGCGAGCCGCCCGCTACTTGCGATAGTCGGTCTGCACTCGACACATCTAGCCGGTGGCCCGCACACGCTTGTGTTCTTACTTTGTTCGTGATAGAGAGGCGTAGATGGGCCGCGTTCAACCGCTGGCTTCACCTCCATCTCCCCTCAGGAAAATAGTATGGTCAGGGACACACCGCCCGATTTCCGCCGACTTGCCACCTTGGCCTTGCTGGTCACACTCAGCACTTTGTCATCGTCCCGTCATGCTGATGCGCAACTAGGGCCGGCACCCGGTTTAGCGCCTTCCTCACTTGGTCAGCCAAATGGCCCTGCCGCCCTGGATGCAAATGGCCGCGCATCCAACCTGTCCGTGCTGCCCCAGAATGGCGTTGCGGCTCGTTCGCTGGCGGCAAGGTTGTCTGACCGTCTAAGCCTGTTGGATTTCGGCGCCCGTTGCGACGGCACGACCGATGACAGCGCCGCAATTCTCGCCGCCGAGGCATCGGGTCGCTGGATCAGTATCCCCGCCAGCCGGATTTGCCGGGCTGCAACCATCAGCCAAGCTGCGATCTCCGCCGTATTCACTGGCCCTGGGCAGATCATGACGAGCGACGGCAATTTACGCGGCCCGGTAGTCACCCAGATGACGAGCCCGCCCAGCCACAGCGCGGGCTTTTCGGGCGGCGTGCTCTCCGGCTTTAACGGTGACCTCTCCCATGTGCCGATCGCGATTGAACATCGCGTTAGTGGCGCAGCCACGCTGGGCCAACCGGCCGCTGGAACCTACCTCATCACGCCGGAGGCTTCGGCTGACCTGATCAACTCGTATAATACCAGCGGCTATAATTCCGCCCTTAGCGGCCTCGCCGGTCGCACTGGCCTTGCTGTGCGCCTGACGACCCTTGGGCAGTATGGTCAGGGCGACATGGCGGCCAACTGGTTCACCTGTTTCGCGGCCTCGACCCTCCCCAACTCGACGAGCTTTTTAGAAAACCCAGAGTGCTCCGGCCTAACCGGTCAGTTGATCGCCGGCGCCGCGGGCGTCTATTTGCAGGGCATCGGGGACATCAATCTTAGCGACGGCGGCTTCGACGTTTCCGGGATAGGTGAAACCTATATCCTGCACCGCACCGTGCCGAGTAGCGCCATGGGAACGACCTGGATTGGAAGTTACCAATACAGTACCGGCACCGTCCCAGCGGACGCAGCCTTCAGTTCGGCCGGGCCGTTCAATATCGTGCTTGACGCAGTTGATGCGGCCTCCGGCGCCGCGGTTGCCGCCGGCGCTGGGCAGCGCCTCTATCTCAATTCAACGCAGCCTAACGGCACGCACTTCCCCTCAACGGTGGCTCTCGGCACCGAATATGTGGATTACACGGCAACGAACGGGCTAGAACTCGTGGTTGGCGGCAAGCCGGTCGTGCAGGCCACTCCGAACGGCGCTGTCGTGACAGGTCATTTGGAAACCAATGGCCCGCTTCCAACACTCAGCGCCTGCGGAACGTCCACCTTCTCGTATGGCTCTAACGACAATGCCGGCGTGATAAACTTCAGCGGCTCGCCGACAAGTTGCCAAATGAACTTCACGCAGTCTTTTGCGCCGTCGCCCATCGGCTTTCCCGTGTGCGTCTTCATGGCCAATGGCAACAATGCCACCTACCTTGAAGAAGGCGCCACTGCCGTGAAGATCATCTTTGCCCGAACCGACTTTGCTGCAATGACAAACGCGATGAACTACATCTGCCGCTGACGTACATTTCCTGGTGTAATGGATTGCGACACGTTGACACTGGCAATCCAGCGCCTTACCGCCGATCTCCGAGCAGCCAAATGACGGTGGAAATGTCTGTAGTCTCAGTAGGCGACATAAAGGGACTGCTCTTAGCGTTGAAAGACCGGGATTTTGAGCCGGGTTTGGACATCTACAAGGACCTGCTACCGGGCTTGAACGAAGTTGCCCTGAAGTTTGGGCCGGAGATCGAAGGCAATATATTCTATCCACAAGGCAGCGGAGCCGTTGTTTCATCGCTACCGGATCCTGCTTTGCGTCCGAAACGGCGCAACTTCGCTGCCTACGTGATGACTGGCTCGTCACTCCTGGAGATCGGTTTCAATGCTGGCCACAGTGCACTGCTTGCACTTTCATGCAACTCTACTCTTAGCTATCTCGGCCTAGACTTGGGTCACCATCCTTATACCCGGCCTTGCTTTGAGTATTTGAGAAAATATTTTGGGCGGCGTGTCGAGTTGCTCATTGGCGACTCGCGCATCACCGTCCCCGCGCTTCGTCACGCGCCAAGCACTCAATTTGATCTGTTTCACATAGATGGCAGCCACGACTTTGAAACCGCTTATTCTGATTTGTGCAACGTCTATGATTTTTGCCAGGATGGCGATGTGATCCTTTTCGATGATACGAACGTGTCTCACTTCCTGTTGGACGAACTCTGTGACTTCTTCGCTCTCAAGGGCTTGGTGACGCGTATTCACTGCTCGCAGCTTTGGACCGGCGACCACAATGTAGCTCTGCGGGTCAATAAGCCCCATCGATGAGCCGCCCGGCATCAGCCTTGCATGGGCGCGTGCATGATCATCGCCTCGCCTTCACGCGCCCAAGCTGATCCGCGCGGAACGCCTTTACTCGCCGTCCGCGGACTCACGAAACACTTCCCCCTCACCGGCGGCCTGCTGGGTCGCAGCCGTGGTTCCGTGCGCGCCGTCGATGACGTCTCGTTCGCGGTGCAGCCCGGCGAGACGCTGGGCATCGTCGGCGAGTCCGGTTGCGGCAAGTCCACCACCTCCCGCCTGATCATGTCGCTGCTGCCCCCCACCTCGGGGGAGGTCATCTTCGACGGCTTGCCCACCGGCCCCGGTGCCGAGAGCGTCGGCGGCATCAGCACCAAGGAATATCGCCGCCAGGTGCAGATGGTGTTCCAGGATAGCTACTCCTCGCTCAATCCCCGCCTGACCATCGGCGAAAGCATCGCCTTCGCCCCGCAGGTGCACGGCGCCAGCGGCCGCGACGCATCCCGCAGGGCGGCGGACCTGCTGAGCGCGGTCGGGCTCGACCCGGCGCAGTTCTCCCGCCGCTTCCCGCATGAATTGTCGGGTGGCCAGCGCCAGCGGGTGAACATCGCCCGCGCGCTGGCGCTGCAGCCGCGGCTGCTGATCCTGGACGAGCCGGTGTCGGCGTTGGACAAGTCGGTCGAAGCCCAGGTGCTGAACCTGCTGCTGGACTTGAAAGGCCAGTTCGGTCTGACTTACCTGTTCATCAGCCACGACCTGAACGTGGTGCAGTTCGTGGCCGACCGTGTCCTGGTGATGTATCTCGGCCGGGTGGTGGAGATCGGCCCGGTCGATGCGATCTATGGCCACGCCCAGCATCCCTACACCGTGGCGCTGCTGGATAGCCGGCCGTCGATGGACCCCGGCAACCGCCGCAGCGAT
Source organism: uncultured Burkholderiaceae bacterium (assembly GCA_964657445.1). Classification (GTDB taxonomy): domain Bacteria; phylum Pseudomonadota; class Alphaproteobacteria; order Acetobacterales; family Acetobacteraceae; genus LMUY01. Next base: position 10,950 of record CAZZVB010000002.1, read on the forward strand.
CCACCGCTGACCGGCGACCCGCCCAACCCGGTGAACCCGCCTTCGGGCTGCCGCTTCCGCACCCGTTGCGCCTTCGCGGAGCCGGTCTGCGCCCAAACGGTGCCGCCGCTGGCGCCAACCGCCGCCGATCGGGGGCACGCAGTCGCCTGCCTGGCCGTGCAGCCGGGCAGCGGCCACAGCCGCGCGAGCCTTGCCGCATGAGCGAGCGCCTCGTGCATGTGCGCGACCTATGCGTCCGCTTCGTCTCACGCGACGCGACCGTGTATGCCGTCGGCGGCGTGGATTTCGACCTCGCCCCGCGCGAAACGCTGTGCATCCTGGGCGAGAGCGGATCGGGAAAGTCCGTCACGCTGCGTTCGCTGATGCGTCTGAACCCGCCGCGGCGCACGGTCATGACGGGGACGGTGCAGGTCGGCGGGCACGACCTGATCAAGGCCTCCGAACGCAAGCTGGCGGATATCCGCGGCAGCGTGGTGTCGATGATCTTTCAGGAGCCGATGACCGCGCTGGACCCGGTGTTCACCATCGGCAAGCAGATCCGGGAGACCATCCGCAGGCATGAGCGCATTAGCCACGCGGACGCCGACCGCCGGGCGCTGGAACTGCTAGACCTGGTGCAAGTGCCCTCCGCCAAGCGCCGGCTGGACGCCTACCCGCACGAGCTGTCGGGCGGATTGCGTCAGCGCATGATGATCGCCATCGCGCTGTCGTGCCGGCCGCGTCTGCTGCTGGCCGACGAGCCGACCACGGCGCTGGACGCCACCGTGCAGATCCAGATCCTTCTGCTGCTGCGCCGGCTGCAGGAAGAACTGGGCATGGGCATGATCTTCGTCACGCATGATTTGGGCGTCGCAGGGGAAGTCGCAGACCGGATCGCGGTGATGTACGCGGGGCGTTTTGTGGAGGAAGGACCTGTCGCCGCCGTCATGAAGGATCCGCTGCACCCGTATGCGCAGGGACTGCTGGGGGCGACGGTGCACGCGGGAGCGAGGGGCACGCGGCTGACGACGATACCGGGCTCACCGCCGAACCTCGAGAACCCGCCGACCGGCTGCGCCTTCGCGCCGCGCTGCAGCTCCGTCGAAGCAGCCTGTCTGCCGAAAGTGCCAGAGCCGCGCAGCCCCTCTCCCGGCCGTGCCGCACGCTGCGTCCGCGTGGCCGACCGCATCGCGGCGGCGGCCTGACATGCTGCTCTACATTGCAAGGCGCATCGGCTACTCGATCCCGATCGCCCTGGCCGTGAGCCTGGTGTGCTTCATGTTGGTGCACATCGCGCCGGGTGACCCGGTGAACGCGATCGTCCCGCCGGACGCGCCGCAGGAAGTGGTGAACCAGATCAAGCATGAATACGGGCTGGACCGGCCATTGCCGATCCAGTTCGGGCTCTGGCTGTCGCATGTCGGCACCGGGGATCTCGGCCGCTCGCTGGCCACCGGCCGCTCGGTCTGGTCGGATTTGTCGGTGGCGCTGGTGAATACGCTGCGGCTGGCACTGGTGGCGTCGTTGATTGGGTTCAGCATGGGGCTGCTGCTGGGTGCGCTGGCAGGCACGATGCGCGGCACCGTGGTGGATCGGGCGGCAACGACCTTCGCCGTGGCCGGGGTCTCGGTGCCGCATTATTGGCTGGGCATGGTGATGGTGGTGATCTTCAGCGTCCTGCTGGGCTGGTTGCCGGCGATGGGCGCGGGACCCGGCGGCAACTCCGACTGGGTGTGGGACTGGGAGCACTTTCGTTTCCTGCTGTTGCCCGCAGTGACGCTGAGCGTGATCCCGATGGGGATCATCACCCGCACCGTGCGCGGCATCGTGTCCGAGGTCTTGGGGCAGGATTTCGTCAACACGTTGCGCGGCAAGGGCCTGCTGCGCGGCGGCATCTTTCTGCACGTGGCGCGCAATGCCGCACCGGGCGCGCTGTCGGTGATGGGCTTGCAGCTTGGCTACCTGATGGGCGGATCGATCCTGGTGGAAACGGTCTTCAGCTGGCCAGGCACCGGGTTGTTGCTGAACTCCGCCATTTTCCAACGCGACATCCCGGTGCTGCAGGGGACGATCCTGGTGCTGGCGCTGTTTTTCGTTGGCGTGAACCTGGTCGTGGACGTGGTGCAGACGATGCTGGACCCAAGGATCAAGCGGGCATGAGAGACACTGCCGAAAACCCTCTCCCCTTGGGAGTCGGTTGGCTGAGGGGCGACACGCACGGCGCGCCCGTTTGTGCATGCCCCTCACCCCGGCCCTCCCCACGAGGGAGAGGGGGACGATGAGCACCACCACCGCCACCGGCTTGACCATCGCCGTCCCCGCCCAGCGCCGCAGCCGCGGCTACTGGAGCGGAGTTGGGCGGCGGCTGTCGCGTGACTACGTGACCATCGCATTCGGTTCGCTGCTGGTGCTGATCCTTCTGGCGATCGTGCTGGCGCCCTGGATCGCGCCGCACGACCCCTATCAGACGTCGATGCTGCGGCGGCTGAAGCCGGCGGGTTACCAGGGCTACATCCTCGGCACCGACGAGTTGGGTCGCGACATGCTGACCCGGCTGCTCTACGGCGGACGTCTGTCCTGGACGATCGGCATCACCCCCGTCGTGCTCTCGTTCTTCATCGGCGGCTTGCTGGGCATGATCGCCGGGTTTGCCGGCGGTGCGGTCAACATGATCATCATGCGCACGACGGACGTGTTCTACGCCTTTCCCTCCGTGCTGCTGGCGGTGGCGATCAGCGGCGCCCTGGGAGCCGGCATCGGCAACGCCATCCTGTCGCTGACGCTGGTGTTCGTCCCGCAGATCATCCGGGTCGCCGAGACGGTCACCACCGGCGTGCGCAACCTGGACTACGTGGAGGCCGCGCGGGCCAGCGGCGCCGGCGGCTTCCTGATCGTGCGGGTGCATGTGCTGCCGAATGTGCTCGGCCCGATCTTCGTGTACGCCACAAGCCTGATCAGCGTGTCGATGATCCTGGCATCCGGCCTGTCTTTCCTGGGGCTGGGGACCCGCCCGCCCGAAGCCGAATGGGGGCTGATGCTGAACACGCTGCGCACCGCGATCTACACGCAGCCGGTGACCGCCATGCTGCCCGGCGTGTGCATCTTTGCGACATCGATCTGTTTCAATATGGTCAGCGATGGCCTGCGCTCGGCGATGGATGTGCGCGCTTAAGGAGGCTTCCGCATGACGATTTCACGCCGCGCGCTTCTGGCTGCCCCGCTTGCGGCGGCTTTGCCGTGGGACCTGGCACGGGCGGAGGCGCCCGGCGGAGTCCTGCGCCTGGGCATGACCGCATCCGCCGTGCCGCTGTCCAATGGTTGCCCCGACCAGGGCGCCGAGGGGCAGCGCTTCATGGGCATCACGCTCTATGACCAGCTGGTCGAATGGGACCTGTCACGCTCCGACCAGCCAGCCGGACTGACGCCGGGCTTGGCGACGGAGTGGGGCACCGACCCGGCCAATCCCAAGCACTGGGTGTTCACCCTGCGCCCCGGCGTGAAGTTCCATGACGGCAAGCCGCTGGTCGCCGATGACATCGTGTTCTCGTTCGATCGCGCACTGAAGAAGGGTGACGCGGCGTTCGATCCGCGCGCCTCGGCCCAGGTCGCGCTGCGGCTGCCGACGGTTGCGAAGTGGGGCACTGACGGGCCGGACAAGTTCTGGATCGAGACGTCGGTGGTGGATAGCACCCTGCCCTACGGCGTCACCTGGCTCGGCATCACACACCGCGGCGCGTGGGAAGCCGCAGGCAGCAATTGGGACACCTACCTCGGCCGCGCGGTCGGCACCGGGCCGTGGAAGCTGCAGACCTTCAACCTTCGCGAACGCGCCGTGCTGCTGCGCAATGAGGCCTATTGGGATGCCAAGCGGGTGCCCAAATGCGCCTCGCTGGTGCTGCTGCCGACGGCCGAGGCGAACACGCGGGTTGCCGCGATCCGGTCCGGGCAGGTGGACATGATCGAAGCGCCGCCGCCGGATGCTGTTGAGTCCCTGAAATCCGCCGGATTCACGACGATCACCAACGCCTACCCGCATAACTGGACGTGGCATCTATCGCGGATCGAGGGTTCCCCCTGGAACGATATCCGCACCCGCAAGGCGCTGAACCTGGCCGTGGACCGGGCAGGACTGAAGGAGTTGCTGGGCGGACTGATGCTGGAAGGCGCCGGTTTGGTGCCGCCGTCCAATGCGTGGCACGGCAATCCGTCCTTCAAGCTGGTGCACGATCCAGATGCGGCCCGCGCTCTGCTGAAGGAGGCCGGATATGGCCCGGGAAAGCCACTCAGGACCAAGATCGGGATCTCGACCTCCGGTTCCGGCCAGATGCAACCACTGCCGATGAACGAATTCATTCAGCAGAACCTCAAGGACGTTGGGATCGAGGTCGAGTACGAGGTGATGGATTGGAACTCGCTGATCGACGTTTGGCACGCCGGAGCGAAGTCGCCGCTCTCGCGCGGCTGCACGGCGGTCAACTTCAGCTACGGCGCGTTCGATCCGTACAGCGCGTTCATCCGGCTGCTGAAATCGAGCCTGGCGGCTCCGAACGGCGCCAATTGGGGCTTCTTCTCCGATCCGGCGTACGACGCGTTGTTCGACCAAGTTTACACGACGGTGGACCCGGCGCAGCAGGCCGTGTTGCTGCGTTCGATTCACGAGAAGATCGTTGACGACGCGCTTTTCCTGTTCGCCGCCCACGACCTCAACCCCCGTACGCTCAGCCCGAAGGTTCATGGTTTCGTGCAGGCACAAAGCTGGTTCCAGGATTTGACGCCGATCAGTCTGGCCTAGACGCTGCTGCCAGGGTCAACTGCCTTGGGCCCTATCTTTTGGCGTCGGAGTGATCGGCCGGTGGACTAGGACGACAGGCTTCTCGCAAATTATGAATTGCTAAACATAGAGACCCTGATGAGTGTCCATCCTCATTAGGGTTTTCTGATGCTCAAATCAGCTCTTGCGGCCGGCTTCCTTGTCTCCGTAGTTCAATCGGCAGCCTTTGCGGCCTGCACGGCGGACGACGCCATGACAAAGGCGTCGGACATCTCCGAAGTGCTTATGCCGAAGCTTTCGTCCAAGCCCGATGAAGCCTCCAAGCTCATGTCCGAAATGGGTGATGCGACCGGTGATGGCGCGGTAACGGCACAGACATGCAACAAGCTGGATGCGCTGCTGGCGCGCGCCAAGCAGCTTTGAACCGCCACTGGAGTGCACCTGATGCGTAAGATCCTGATTTTGGCAGCGTTGGGCTTCTTTGCTGCCCATCCCGTCATGGCAAAGACGTTCGAATTGCCGGACGCCAACCCGGCCGTCAGCGTCATGCTTCCGAATAGCTGGAAGCCGAGCGAGGTCGATACAGGCGTCGAGGCGACATCGCCTGACGGCGAGACCTACGTCGCCCTCGAAACTGCAACGGCAAAGAGCATGGAGTCGCTGATCAGCGACGATATCGATTTCCTGACCGAGCAGGGCGTGAAGATCGACAAGTCCACCCAGCAGACCCACGACACGACACAGAACGGCATGCCGGTCTCGTTCTTGCGCTGGTCCGGCAAGGACAAGGACGGGCCGACCAATGTCACGCTTGGGATTTTCGCGGTGTCCAACAACCTGATCCTGTTGATGACCGCATGGTCCTCACCGGCCGGCGAGAAAACCCACAGCGCCGAACTGGACCAGATCGTCTCCAGCATCAAGCCGCGCTGATCCGGCCATCCCGCCATGCTCATGCTCATGCTCCTGAGCATGGCGGCCGGCTAGAAGTGACGCCCACGAATATCGGCTGCAGCCAAACTCGAGGTATTTTCCCCAACGGGTTTCCCGCCACGCCGCAGTAGCGCATCTTGCGCATCATGGACCGTTCTACCGCCGAGTGGCTTGAACCCGACGGAGCAGGTGGGTTCGCATCCGGCACCGTCGGGTTGGTTCGCACCCGCCGATACCACGCGCTGTTGCTGGCCACGGACGGATCGCCGTCCAACCGGTTCGTGCTGGTGAACGGGATCGAGACGTGGGTCGACACTATGACCGGCCGCTACCCGCTCAGCAGCCAGGCCTACGGCGGCGGTGTGGTGTTCCCCGACGGCCGCGACCACATCCGTGAATTCAGCGCCGACCCTTGGCCGCGCTGGCGCTTCATCCTGCCGGACGGGACCGAGATCAGGCACGAGGTCTTCGTCGCCCGGCCCGGCGGGCAGGTCGTGCTGCGATGGTGGGCGGACCAGCCGGTGCGTCTGACGGTGCGCCCGCTGCTCTCAGGGCGCTTCTATCACGCGCTGCACCACGAGAACCCGGCGTTCGATTTCACCACCCATCGGGACGGTGAGGCGCTCATTTGGCGCCCCTATCCCGGTATTCCCGCCATAACCGCCTTGGGTACATTCAACTGGGCGGACGACGCAGAGTGGTTCCGCAACTTCTCCTACGCCGAGGAGGTCGCGCGCGGGCTGGATGACGGGGAAGACCTCGCCTCACCCGGTCTGTTCACCTGCGACCTGGCCGGCGACAGTGCAGAGACGGCCGATCTGGTGCTGCGCGCCGGGGCGCCGGACGCGGCAACGCCCGACGCATTGCACACGCAGGAGCATGAACGCCGCAGCCGGCCGGTGCGTGATGTCGCGGCCGATTGCTACCTGGCGGCCCGTGGCGACGGGCAGACCGTCCTCGCCGGGTTCCCTTGGTTCACCGACTGGGGACGCGACACCTTCATCGCGCTGCGTGGCTTGCTGATCATCCGTGGCCGGCTTGTCGAAGCGGCGGAGATCCTGCTGGCATGGTCGGCCCTGGTGAGTGAGGGGATGCTGCCCAACCGTTTCCCCGATGGCGATGGCGCGCCGGAGTACAACGCGGCCGATGCCTCGCTCTGGTTCATCGTCGCCGTCCATGAGCTGATCGAGGCCGGCGGCGCATCGCGGGCCGTTGTGATGCATTTGCAGGCTGCGGCGACAGCGATCCTCGAAGGCTATAGCGCCGGCACCCGGTTCGGCATTGCACTCGACCCGGCGGACGGATTGCTCCGGGCGGGCGTGCCAGGCGTGCAACTCACCTGGATGGACGCCAAGATCGGCGACGAGGTCATCACCCCGCGCATCGGCAAACCGGTTGAACTCCAGGCGCTCTGGGTCAACGCTCTGGCGATTGCAGGGCGCTGGCCAGATGGCGACCGCTGGGTGGCCATGGCGCTGCAGGCCCGCGGCAGCGTTGTGGCGCTGTTCCCCGACAAGGCCACCGGCGGGTTGATCGATGTGTTGGATGCGGACGGCGTGCCCGGCGCGCGAGACCGCACAATCCGTCCGAACCAGGTGCTTGCGGCGGGCGGGTTGCCCATCCCCGTGCTGACGCCGCGCCTGATCGCCGGCGTGGTGGCCGTGGCCGAAGCCAAACTGCTGACGCCGCTCGGCCTGCGCACCCTCGCCCCGGACGACCCGGCCTATCGCGGCCGCTACGCAGGCGGTCCGCGGGCGCGCGACGAAGCCTATCATCAGGGCACGGTTTGGCCGTGGCTGCTCGGGCCGTTCGTGGCAAGCTGGCTCACAGTACACGGCGGCACGGCGGAAGCGAAAGCCGAAGCGCGCACCCGCTTCCTAGCCCCACTGACCGCGCATCTTCATAGTTTTGGCATCGGCCATGTGTCAGAGGTCGCCGACGGCGATGCGCCGCATTTGCCGGGCGGTTGCCCGTTCCAGGCCTGGTCGCTTGGCGAGCTGATCAGGATCGAGGCGATGTTAGGAGAGTCCGATGGACGCTGATCCGATGTTCGACACTGCCGAGGGCCGCCGTCTGAAGGCGATCGAACGCGGCGAGGATTGGCGGCGCTGGGGGCCTTACCTGAGCGAGCGGCAATGGGGCACGGTGCGGGAGGATTACAGCGCCGGCGGCACCGCCTGGGACTATCTGCCGCACGACCAAGCCCGCAGCCGCGCCTACCGCTGGGGCGAAGACGGGCTCGCCGGGTTTGCGGACGACAAACTGCGCTGGTGCCTGGGCCTGGCCCTGTGGAACGAGCACGACCCGATCCTGAAGGAGCGCCTATTCGGACTGACCAACGCCCAGGGCAACCATGGCGAGGATGTCAAGGAACTCTATTACTTCCTCGATGGCACGCCGACGCACAGCTACATGCGGATGCTTTATAAATACCCGCAGGCGGCGTTCCCGTATGACCAGCTTGTCGCGGAAAATGCCAAACGCGGCACCGCCGACCGTGAGTTCGAGCTGGTTGACACGGGGGTGTTCAACGAACGGCGCTACTTCGATGTGGAAGTGGAGTACGCCAAGGCATCCACCGACGACATCCTGATGCAGATCACCGTGCACAATCGCGGGCCAGAAACCGCTCCGTTGCACGTGCTGCCGCAGCTGTGGTCGCGTAATACCTGGACCTGGTTTCCCGGCCGGCCGAAGCCGCTGCTGTCGTTGCAAGGAAACGCTGTTCGGGCTGAGCACCCGGCGTTGGCGCGTACCCGCGTCTGCGAGGTGGATGCTGACGCGGAATGGATGTTTTGCGAGAACGAAACCAACTTCAACCGGCTCTATGGCGTCAGCACCAAAGGCTTCTTCAAGGACGGTATCAACCAGCGCGTCGTCCATGGCGATCTGGACGCGGTCAACCCACTGCACCGCGGGACCAAATGTGCCGCGCATGTCCGCTTTGATGTGCCGGCCGGCGGCCAGGCCCGCGTGCGGTTGCGGCTACGGCCGGAGGAGATGCGCGGCGCGACCGGTGACGGCTTCGCCTACTTCGATGACGTCATGGAGTCCCGCCGGGCAGACGCCGACGGCTACTACGCCGAAGTGCAGCGCGACATGCCTGACCCGGATGCGAAGCTGGTGCAGCGCCAGGCCTTCGCCGGGATGCTGTGGTCCAAGCAGTTCTACGCATTGGACGTGCGCCGCTGGCAGGACGGCGATGCCGGTCAACCGGCGCCACCCCCGGGGCGCCGCGAAGGCCGCAACGCCGACTGGCGGCACATCGACAATGCGGACGTCATCTCCATGCCCGACGCATGGGAGTATCCCTGGTATGCCGCTTGGGACCTGGCCTTCCATTGCGTCACCTTCGCACTGATCGACCCAGCCTTCGCCAAGGCGCAGTTGCTGCTGCTGATGCGGGAGCGCTACATGCACCCGAATGGTCAGTTGCCGGCCTACGAGTGGGCCTTCGGCGACGCCAATCCACCGGTGCACGCCTGGGCCGTCATCCGCGTGTTCCAAATGGACCGCATCCTGTCCGGGCAGCCGGACCGGCGCTTCCTCGAAATGACGTTCCACAAGCTGCTGCTGAACTTCACCTGGTGGGTGAACCGCAAGGACGCGAACGACCGCAACATCTTCCAGGGCGGTTTCCTCGGGCTGGACAACATCTCCATCTTCGACCGGTCGAACCCGCTGCCCACCGGCGGCAGTATCGACCAGTCGGACGGCACCGCCTGGATGGCGATGTTCACGCTGAACATGATGCGGATTTCGCTCGAACTGGCGATCGAAGACGATTCGTATCAGGACATGGCGACCAAGTTCTTCGAGCACTTCCTCTACATCGCCGAAGCCATGACGATGGCCGGCGGCATCGGCTTGTGGGACAGTCAGGACCAGTTCTTCTACGACGTGCTGCACTTGCCCGACGGCGAGACGATCCCGATGCGGGTGCGTTCTATCGTCGGCCTGATCCCGCTGTTCGCGGTGGAAGTGATCGGCAGCCGGGCGTTCGAGGCGCTGCCTGAATTCAGTGAGCGTCTGCAATACTTCCTGAACGATCGGCCGGACCTCGCTGCGCTGATCTCCCGCTGGAACGAGTCCGGCACCGGGGAGCGGCATTTGCTGTCGCTGCTGCGCGGCCACCGGATGAAGATGCTGCTGCGGCGGATGCTGGATACGTCGGAGTTCCTCTCGCCATACGGGGTACGCGCGCTCTCCAAGTTCCATGAGGCGCAACCTTACGTACTACATGTCGGCAGCTCGCAATTCAGCATTGGCTACGAACCCGGCGAGGGTGTCAGCCATGCATTCGGCGGCAACTCCAACTGGCGTGGCCCGGTGTGGATGCCGGTGAACATCCTGCTGGTGGACAGCCTCAGGGAGTTCCACCGCTACTATGGCGATGACTTCCGGGTCGAATGCCCCGTCGGCTCGGGGATGATGATGTCGCTGAAGGAAGTGGCGGAGATGCTGGCGAGCCGGCTGAAGGGGCTGTTCCTACGCGGCGCCGATGGCCGCCGGCCGTTCCTGGGTGACGACGATCTGTCACAGTCCGACCCGGAGTTCCGCGACCACATGCTTTTCCACGAGTATTTCCACGGCGACACCGGCCGCGGTCTGGGCGCTTCCCATCAGACTGGCTGGACCGGCTGCATCGCCCTGCTGCTTGCCGGCCCGGACAGCGCCTGGGCCAAGACGACGGCGCAACACCCCCACGCGACCGCTTCCGCACTGAACGGCAAGGTGGAGGCGGTCTAGGTAAGCCATCGCCGACAGGGCACCAGAAAGGGCGAGCCGCCTTCTCAGCGGCAAAAGCATCCTGGTTGCGAAACCAACGTGTTCGGGCATACATGGCTCGCTGATGCGAACCCGGGCCCACCCTATCCGAGCTGGCCTTATGGCGTGGCTGTTTGCCGCGTTGGCTGTGCTTGGGCAGATCACGAATGTCGGCGCCGTGCCGACAGATATGGATGCCGCTGGGCTGCCGGGCTTTGGCGTCATCTGCAGCAGCGACCATCCCGCCTCTCCAGACGAACACCCGGCCCACCATCGTCACACCATGGACTGCACCGTCTGCCCGCTTTGTGCGTCGGCTGCAGTGAATGTGGCGCTGCCCGCGCCGGTCGCGTTCGTGCCTGCGCGGCCGCCTGTTATCGCCGCGTCTCCGGCCTTGCCGCCACCAGCCCGTGCGCCACCTGGCGCAAATTATCGTCCTGGACGCCCCAGGGGACCGCCCAGCCTTACCTGATTTCACCTGCCTTGCAGCACCGGCACGTCCGGTTTTGGTGTTTTCTAGTAAAGGCCATCATCCATGTTCAGAACGGCGGCCGCTGCCATAGCGGCGGTATGCACATGCCTCTCCGCGCCTGCGTTCGCGCACGTCATCGCAGGCAACCGCGTCTTTCCCGTCACGCTCACAGTCGACGACCCCGGCGTGGCCGACGAGGTCTCGTTACCCGCCTTTCAATATACTCGCGACGGCATCGACAGTAGCGGCAGAGGACCCACGCACCAGTTCGCGTTCGGGTTCGAGTACGACAAGACGATTACCAGCAACACGGCGCTGATCGTCAACGACGGCTACACGGTCCAGCATCTCAACGGCGCAAAGACACAGGCTGGTTGGCAGAACCTGGTCATCACCGGCAAGTGGCAGGCCTACACCAACGCGGAGCACGAGTTCGTCGCGTCGCTCGGCATCATTCGCGGGATTGGTGGAACCTCGACAGAGCATATCGGCGGCGACAAGTTCGGATCGACAGCGCCGACGGGATATTTCGGGAAAGGGTTTGGTGACATTCCAGTGCCGTTCCTGCGGCCGTTTGCAGTGACGGGCGAGCTCAGCTACGTCGTCGCCGACGTCAAGCTGAAGCAAATCCAGGTGCAGCCGCCGCTGAACGTCGCTTCAGCCCAGTCAACCGGGATCGCCAGTCAGTTCAACCTGGGGGCAAACAATGCTTGGTCGGGCGGATTAACGGTTCAATACAGCCTGCCCTATCTGCAATCGCAGGTGAAGGATGTTGGCCTCGGCGGCTTCTTCGGCAATCTGATCCCGCTTGTCGAAATGACTTGGACATCGCCCGCGGGCAAGCCGAGCAACCTGGGTACGACATTCACCGCGGCGCCCGGCGTAATCTACCTCGCGCAATGGGGCGAGATCGGTGTCGAGGCCTTGATCCCGCTCAATCGCACCACCGGCACCACCCTGGGCGCTGTCGCCCTGGTCCATGTTTTCCTCGACGACCTGCTTCCGAACACGCTCGGCAAGCCGATCTTCAACTGAAAGACCGCACCATGTTCACTCGATCCATTGTCCGCCTCACCGGAACCTTGACGGCCGTCATCGGCCTGGCGGGAGGCGCGGCCGCCCAGCAACCCGCCCCTATCGAGGCCACCAACGCCTGGAGCCGCGCCACGACACCAGGCATCGCGACAGGCAGCATTTACCTGACGCTGACCAGCCCGACGGGCGACAAGCTGGTCGGCATCACCAGCCCTGCGGCGGCCCATGCCGGCGTTCATGAGATGCAGATGGACGGCAACGTGATGAAGATGCGGGCCGTAGAAGGCGGCTTGGACTTGCCCCCAGGCAAGCCGGTCACGCTGAGCCCCGGCGGCTACCACATCATGCTCGAAGGCCTGAAAGCGCCGCTCAAGCAGGGTGCGACCGTCCCGGTTCACCTTACCTTTGACAAAGCGTCGCCCGTGGACATCGAAGCAAAGGTCCAGCCGATCGGATCGTCGGGGCCGAAGCCCGTGGCGCCGGCAATGCCCGGCATGAAGATGAATTAGGTCCATGCGCCCTATTCTCGTCTTCGCCGTGGTCTCCGGACTCGCTCTGACTGCCGGCAACGCGTCTGGCCATGCCTTCCTCAAAAGCGCCACACCGGGTGTCGGCAGCACGGTGCAACAGGCTCCGAGCGAGGTGGTGATCACCTTCACGGAGGGCATTGAGCCGAAATTCACCACCATCTCGGTGCAGGACGGCTCGGGCGCCGACGTCTCGGCCGGGAGCGTCCACTTGGTTGGCGGCGACACGCAACTAGCGGTCGGCCTAAAGGTGCTGCAGCCAGGCACCTACAAGGTGTTGTGGCACGCAATCGCGGTGGACACGCACAAGACGGAGGGCAGCTTCACCTTCACAGTAACCAAGTAGCCCGGTGGGCCTTATGCCGTTCCCGTTCGACATCGACGGCGGGCTCCTGCTCGCCCTCGTGCGTGGTGCGACGGCGGCGGCGCTGCTGTCCCTGTTCGGCACGCTGTCGTTCGCCGCTTTCGTCATCCCGCGCGCGGCGCGGACCTTCTCAACGGGCGTGGCCATCACGATCGATCGCCGGCTGGCTGTGCTGAGTTGGGTGAGCCTCGGGCTAGGGGTGCTTAGCGCCCTACTGTGGCTGGTGTTCCAGTCGGCCGATATGGCCGGGTCGATGACGCCACGCCAGGTGTGGGCGGCGTTGCCGGACGTGACCATGGGGACGTCCTTCGGCCACACCATCCTGCTGCAGCTTGCTGCCCTGGTTGCGACCGCCGTCTCGTTGACGTTCGGCCGCCGCCGGATTGCCTGGGCAGTCGCGATGGCGGCGATTGCGACGGCTTTGCAAGCCGGCCATAGCCATGCGGCTTCGATGTATGCCGGGCCGAACCTGCTGCTCGCGTCCGACGTGGTTCACCTCTGGGCGGCCGGCGCTTGGCTTGGCGGGCTGCTGCCTTTGCTGATCGTTGTCCAGGCGGCCTCCCCGGGCGCCGGGGCAACGGCGGCGCGGTGGTTCTCCCCACTCGGGCAGCTCTGCCTGGTGGCGATGACCGTCACGGCAGCCTTCCAAGGCTGGGTGATGGTGGCGAGCATCCCGGGCCTGCTCGGCACCGGGTATGGCTGGATGGCACTGGTCAAGCTGGTGCTGTTCGGCGTGCTGTTCGCCTTTGCCTGGGTAAACCGCTACCGGCTGGCCCCCGCCCTGCTGCGGGATCGCCCTGCCCGAGCGAAGCGGTTGCTGGTGCGCAGCGTGGGCGTTCAAGCCATGTTCGGTCTTGCGATCGTGGCGGCCGCCTCGGTGCTGAGCAGCCTGCCTCCGGCAATGCACGAACAGGCGGTATGGCCGTTCGCCAGCCGCGTCACCCTGGACACCGTTCAGGAAGACCCGGAGTTCATGGCCGAATTGTCCTGGGCGCTGGCGTCGCTCGGCGGGTCGCTGATCCTGCTGGCGGCGGCCGCGGCGCTGCGGCGGGTGTGGACGGGTCTGCGCTGGGGCATGGCGGCGGTGGCTTGCCTGGTCGCGTGGTTCGCGGTGCCGCACCTCGGCCTGCTGTTCGTGCCCGCATATCCGACCAGCTATTTCCATTCCCCCACCCTTTTCGCGGCGACCGGCATTGTGCAAGGCGCGGAGCGATTTCCGGACCTCTGCGCGAGCTGTCACGGTGCGGCAGGCCGCGGTGACGGACCTGCCGCGAAAGGCTTGCCGGTGCCTCCGGCCGATCTCACGGCGGCACATCTCTGGATGCATAGCGACGGCGACTTGTTTTGGTGGCTGACGCACGGGATCGATGCGCCGGAGGGCGGCCTGGCAATGCCGGGCTTCGCGTCTGCCCTATCGCCGGACGACCGTTGGGACATGATCGACTACATCCGGGCCAACAACGCCGGTCTGGCCTTTCACGCGACGGGGCAATGGCCGCAGCCGCTGCAAGCGCCGGAATTCCAGGCGGTCTGCAAGGATGGCCGCACCGTCGGGCTTGCCGACCTGCGGGGCGGCTTCGTGCGGCTTGTATTCGGGCAGGGCATGGCCGCGCCCGGAGTGACCACGATCGTTGCAGGCCCGGCCGCATATCCAGCACCGGGTCTCTGCGTGGTCAGCGGCGACACCGTGGCACGCGCCTACGCGATCGTGGCGGGCCTATCGCCGGCGGGCATGGACGGTACGGAGTTCCTGATCGATGCGTCCGGCTGGTTGCGCGCCATGCAACCGCCGGGTGCCGCGCCGGGCTGGAGCGATCCTGCCGTGCTGATGGCCGCCCTGCGCGATCTTGCAGCGCATCCTCTGGCCGATCGCGCGCCGATGAAGATCAATATGCAGATGTAGGGCAGCAGCGCAGGCCCAAATGCCGTCGCTGCGGGGAACCCGACGGCCCCTCCGAACGCTTGTCCGCCGGCACTCCGCCGCGGATGGGCATTCAATGGGTCAGTCGAGCAGTATCCGGATCGAGGAAGGCCGGCCTTTCCCACAAGGCGCAACCTGGACCGGACTGGGTGTGAATTTCGCCCTGTTCTCCGCCCACGCGACGAAAGTCGAACTGTGCCTGTTCGATGATAGCGGCGAGACAGAACTAGGGCGCGTGGCCCTCCCGGAATACACCAACGAGATCTGGCATGGCTTCCTGCCCGACGCTCGGCCGGGGACGGTGTACGGGTATCGCGTGCACGGCCCGTATGAGCCGGAAAACGGACATCGATTCAACCCCAACAAGCTGGTGCTGGACCCCTACGCAAAGGCCGTCATTGGCCAGATCACCTGGGCGCCGGAGCTGTTCGGCTACGTCATGGGGCAGGAAGACACCACCTACGACGAGCGTGACAGCGCCAAGTTCATGCCCAAGGGCCGCGTCATCGACCCGGCCTTCACATGGGGGGAGGACCGTGCCCCGCGCATTCCGTGGGATCAGACCGTCCTCTACGAAACCCACGTCAAAGGCTACACCAAGCTGCACCCGGCGGTGCCCGAAGAACTTCGCGGCACATTCCGCGGCCTCGTGACCCCGGAAGTGGTCCGCTACATCAAGGAACTCGGCGTCACCAGCGTGGAACTGCTGCCAATCCACATGTTCGCGGATGACAGCTACCTGATCGAAAAGGGGCTGGTGAACTACTGGGGCTATTCCACCCTGTCATTCTTCGCACCAAGCCGGCGCTACGCCAGCGTGCCGGACTTTGCGTTTTCTGAATTCAAGGAGATGGTCAGCAGGTTCCACGCCGCCGATATCGAGGTGATCCTCGACGTGGTGTACAACCATACCTGCGAAGGCAACGAGAAGGGCCCGACCCTGTCGTTCAAGGGCGTGGACAACGCCAGCTACTACCGCCTGCTGCCCGATCAAAAGCGCTACTACATCAATGATACGGGCACCGGGAACACGGTGAACCTGTCCAATGCGCGCGTCATCCAGATGGTGATGGACAGCCTGCGCTATTGGGTCACCGAAATGCACGTGGACGGCTTCCGGTTTGACCTGGGAACGATCCTGGCGCGCGAAACCTACGGCTTCGACCAGGAAAGCGGTTTCCTGCGTGCCGTCGGACAGGACCCGGTGCTGAGCCAGGTGAAGATGATCACCGAGCCATGGGATTGCGGCCCCGGCGGCTACCAGGTCGGCGGCTTCCCGCCCGGTTGGGCGGAGTGGAACGACCGCTATCGCGACAACGTCCGCGCCTACTGGAAAGGCGACGCCGGCAAGATCAAGGATTTTGCTACGCGCTTCACCGGCAGCAGCGACTTCTTCAATCACCGCGGCCGGCCCGCCTGGTCATCGATCAACTTCCTCACCGCGCATGACGGTTTCACGCTGAACGACTGGGCGTCGTACAACGAGAAACACAACGAGGCGAACGGCGAAGACAACAAGGACGGCAACAGCAACAACGAGAGCTGGAACTGCGGCGCCGAGGGGCCGACTGACGACCCGGACATCAACGGGATCCGCGAGCGCCAGATCAAGAACATGCTCGGCACGTTGCTGCTGTCCCGCGGGACGCCGATGATCCTCGCCGGCGACGAGTTCGGCCGCACTCAAAACGGCAACAACAATGCCTACTGCCAAGACAATGAGATCAGTTGGCTCGATTGGAACCTGGAGGAGAAAGGCAAGCACCTCGTCCACTTCGTTCGCAAAGTAAACGAGTTGCGTCGCAAGCTGCCAATCCTGCACCGCTCGCGCTTCCTGACCGCGGAGTGGAACGAGGAGCTAGGCGTCAAGGACGTCACCTGGATGAAGCCGACTGGCGAGGAGATGGACCAGGCAGCGTGGGACGATGAGAACACGCGCTGCATCGGTATCCTGTTGGACGGGCGAGCCCAGGTATCTGGCATCAAGCGCCGGGGATCGGACGCAACGGTGCTGATCATCGTCAACTCGTATCATGACGGCGTGCCGTTCAAGCTGCCGGAGGTTCCAGGCGGCTTGGCGTGGCATTGTTCGATCGACACCAACCTTGAGGGTGACCCGCGCGACGTGCATTTCGAATTCGGCGCCGAATACATCGTTACCGGGCGTTCCCTGCTGCTGTTCGAGCTGGAGCTGGACAAGGCCTACATGGAGGCACGCGCGCAGTCGCCGGCGCCTGGCGTCGCCGATTTGGGAAGGAGCCGGGCATGAGACGGCTTCTCCTAAGCATCGGCTTGCTGGCGGCATTCTGTGGGTTTGCGAACGCGCAGACCACAGGCGGACCAGCGGCAGCGCCGGTGATCCAACCCGGCAACCATCAGCCTGTTGCTCCGGCAGCCGGCGCAGCGGGACAGTCCGACGTAGCAGCCAGTTCTGCAGCCCCGGTAAGCCGAGCCGATCGCGCCACAAAGCAGCAATCCGCTATTCCGGCTGGCAAACCCGGACAGAAAGCGCCCACCCAGGGTTCCAAGCCCAAGAGTTTTAACGCACCGATCAAAGCAGACTAACGCGAGATCGTGCCCATTGGGATGGAAGCAGGGTCCATCACCATCCGCATCGGGCCAATGTTATTGTTCACGACTTGGCCGCTTCCTCCGCCACCAGCTCCTTCTTCGACAGCTTCCCGATCAATGTTTTCGGCAAGCTGTCGCGCAGTACGATCTCGCGGGGCAGTTCGATCTTGGACACATAGCGGCTCAGGTGGTCGCGCAGCATAGCGGCGGTCGCCTCGGTGCCGGGGCGGAGCACGACAAACGCCTTGGGCGCCTGGCCGCGATACGCGTCCGGCACGCCGATCACTGTCGCCTCGAGCACCGCCGGGTGCTCATACAGCGCGTCCTCCAATACGCGGGGATAGACATTGTAGCCACCGCACAGGATCACGTCCTTGATGCGATCGACTAGGAAAAGGTATCCCTCGGGATCGAGGTAGCCGATATCCCCGGTGCGCAACGCGCCATCCACGAACACGGCCGCGGTTTCCTCCGGACGGTTCCAGTAGCCGGCCATCACCTGCGGGCCGCGCACGCAGACTTCGCCGCGCTCACCGGCGGCCAGGAGTCGCTGCGGATCCGCCGGGTCGCGGATCTCGATGATCGTGTCGGCCATCGCGATCCCTGCCGAACCAGGACGCACGTCGCCGTCCGGCGGATTGCAGGACACGACGGGCGACGCCTCCGTCAAACCGTAACCCTCGACCAGCTTGCACCCGGTGTAGGAGATGAATCGGTCGCGCACCTCCGGCGGCAGCGGCGCCCCGCCCGATACGCTGAACCGCAGGGACCCGAGTTCCGCATCGCCGGTTTCCGCCGCGCCGTTGATGGCGTTGTAGATGGTTGGCACCGCGTTCATGATGGTGATCTTGCGGCGCTTCACCGTCCGCAGCATCGCCTTCAGCTCAAACCGCGGTAGCATCACGATCTCCGCCCCGACATCGATGCCGTAGTTCAGCACCGACGTCATGGCGAAGACGTGGAAGAACGGCAGCACCGCAAGCACACGTTCCTGCCCGGGGTGAACGCTGCTCCAATGTCGGCGAACCTGGCTGCAGTTGGCCACCAGGTTCGCGTGGGTGAGCATTGCCCCCTTGGGCAGGCCGGTTGTGCCGCCGGTATATTGCAGCACCGCCAGATGGGACGGATCGATCGCGACCGGCGCAGGGGCGGCCGACGTGCGGACCAAATCGGCGTAGCGGACATGGAGCGCATCGCGCGGGATGCGGGCGAGCTGACGGCGCTTGAACAGCCGGAACAGCACGGACTTGGTGGCTGGCAGAATACCCGCCATCGGGCAGACCACCAGGTGCCGCAGCCCCACCTCGATCGCCACGTTCGCAACCCGGCGGTATGTCGCCTCAAGGTCCAGCACGACCATGATCGACGTGTCGGAGTCACGAATCTGCTGCGCCAGCTCCCGCTCGACATACAGCGGATTGAAGTTGACGACAGTGGCTCCGGCCCGCAGGGCGGCGAAGTAGAAGATCATGTAGTAGGGTGTATTGGGCAGGCACAACCCGACCTTGGTCCCCTGCACCACCCCCATCGCTTGCAGCCCCGCGGCGGCCCGATCGACCAGCGCGCCCAACTCGTCATAGCGCCATCTACGGCCCAGGAACTCCATCGCGGGCCGGTCGGCGAAGCGCGCGACCGCAAGCTGGAACAGATCCCCTAGGGTTCCCGACCGCATCTGCGTGTCGTCCAGCATCTCGTTTCCCCGGCGTTTCTTGGTCTCCCATCATAGGGAGACAGCGCTGGATCATCCAGGGCGGCGTAAAAACCGTGCAAATGCACTGAGCGTAGCGTCCGACACGTAATGCTCGATGCCCTCCGCGTCGCTCTCTGCGGCTTCGAATGGCACGCCCACCGCGAGCAGCAGATCGACGACCACGCGATGCCGGGTCCGCACCCTATCGGCTAGCGCCTGCCCGGCGTCGGTCAGAAACACGCCGCGATACGGTTTGCCGGTGGCCAGCCCTTCGCGCCGCAGCCGCGCGATCGTTTTGACCGCAGTCGCATGGGAGACGCCGAAACGCCTGGCGATGTCGGTCGCACGCGCCTCGCCGCCGTTGGTGAGCAGATCGGAGATCAGCTCCGCATAGTCTTCCAGCATCGCGGCGCCGCGGGCGGTGCGCGTCCGCTCGAACCGTTCGGCCTGGGTCGGCTCCTCCGGCAGGGTTTGATCACTCGCTGACATGTCCAGGTCCTAACCTAGAACCTGTGTAGCAGGACGCCCGGCGTAGAACAAAATCATGCCCTCGCGTGGATTTGAGCCTCACAGCACAGGATGCACTACCGGCAATGATCCCATGCGTATTGATCTAAGTGTAGCTTAGGCTACAGTTTGGGTGCATATCCAGACGGATGACACCCCAGGCTGGAAAGACCATCGTGAGTGAGACAGCCTTGATCTCCGGCCAAACCCCACGAGAGGTACGCGCACAGGCCGCTTACGTCCGCGAGGACCTGCTTCGGGCGCGTGACCGGGCCAAGGTTGCTCAGAACCGCGAATCTGGACGGCTGTTGCGCGTCCTTTGGCTGCTGGCGGGGCCGGGCGTCCTTGTCATGCTGGGCGAGAATGACGGGCCCAGCATGGTGTCCTACGCCACCACAGGAGCCACCTACGGGATCGGCTTCTTCGTGCCATTCATCCTCCTCACCTTCGTCATGGCGTTCGTGGTGCAGGAGATGACGGTGCGGCTGGGCGTTGCCACGCATCGCGGCCATGCCGAACTGATCTTCCAGCGTTTCGGCCCTTTTTGGGGCTACTTCTCCATGGCCGATTTGGTGATCGGGAACGTGCTGACCCTGGTGACGGAATTCATCGCGATCCAAGCGGGCGGGCTGTATTTCGGTATCCCGGCCTGGCTATCGGTCACGGCTGGCATCCTCCTGGTCGTCGCGTCGCTCGGCCTGCGGCGCTATGCGACGTGGGAGCGTGCGTTGATGGTGCTGGCCGCGTTCAACCTGCTGTTTATCCCGGCGGCGCTCTACGCCAAGCCGGACGGGGCGGCTCTGGTCCATGCGGTGGCGACGTGGGGCCCGCTGCCCGGCGGCTTCGGCACCGGGTTCGTGACGCTGCTGCTGGCCAATATCGGCGCCACGGTCACACCGTGGATGATCTTCTTCCAGCAAAGCGCGGTGGTGGACAAAGGCTTGACCAAGGCTGATTTGACGCAGGGGCGGATGGACACTGCAATCGGCGCGTGCGTCGCGGCCATGACCGCAATCGCCACCGTGGCGGCCACGGCGCCGCTCTTTGCCGCCCATGTGGATGTGTCGCAGTTCGCCAACGGCGCAGATTTCGCCACCGCCTTGAGGCCGCTGCTCGGCACCACGGGCGCCACGCTGTTCGCGCTGGGGATCTGCGAAGCGGGGTTGCTGGCAGCGATGACGATCTCCACGAGTTCGTCCTATGCGCTGGCGGAGACGGTGTCGGCTGGGCACAGCCTCAACCTGGGATTTCAGGAAGGGCGGCTGTTTTACGGGGTAGCGATCGGGTCCTCCATACTGGCAGGTGCGATTGTGCTGATCCCCGGCGCGCCGCTTCTGGCGATGACGCTGACGGTGAACGTGATCGCAACCATGCTGATGGCACCGGCCCTGCTGTTCCTGCTGCTACTGGTCAATGACCGGGAGATCATGGGCAGCCTCGCCAACCGCTGGCGAGCCAACCTTGCAGGCGGCACGATCGTCGTCGGCATCTCACTGGTTGGCGCGCTGTACGGTGTGATCACTGTTTTTCCCGGCCTGCTCGGGAAGTAGGAACGCCCGCATGATACCCTCCACCGACCTGTCCAACATTCTCGATCCCGCGCAGTTCGCGCATGCGCGCAGTCAGCGCTTGCCCCGGCGCAGGCTCGGGCGTGGAATTACCGCGCTGCTCGTTCTGCTGCGCGTCTACGTCGTCGTCGCCATCCCCATTGTGGTCTATGCCTTTGTTCACGCGCTTGGATCGCCAACGCCCTGACCAGCGAGAATGGGGTTCCGGCTTCATTGTCCGGGTGCTCAGGTTTGGCTGCTTAGGCTGGAGGCTGCCATAAACCCAAGAAGATTTGGTTCTTGAATTATGTCAAAATCCGTTCTCGTCCGGAGCTTTGCAGCCGCGCTCGCCGTGAACCTCCAGCTGTCAGCCGTTCGCGCCCAAACGCCTTCCACTTCTGCACCGGGAACCACGCCGGACGCGGTTCCCGTTCAAGGCCCCGCGGAGGGTAACTTGCCCGGCGCCCCGGCAGCCAGCAGCGCCTCACCCAGCGGCGTCACCAACGCGGGGGCAAACGCGGCAACTCCGTTGAACGAGTCCCGGCTGCTGGGCGACATGGGGGGACTACGCCCCCTGCTGAATGGCCATGGCGTTTCTTTCGGCCTGTCTGAACAGTCCGAGCTTTACGGAAACTTCACAGGCGGCGTCCACCAAGGCGCCATCTACGAGGGCCTGACCGAGGCGGGGATCGGGATCGATAGCAAGGCGGCTTTCGGATGGACGGGCGGCACCTTCAACATCACCGCTTTCCAGTTCCACGGGCGCGGCCTTACGGCGAACAACGTGCCATCGCTGCTACCCGTCAGCAGCGCGGAACAGACCGCGCGCGGTTTTCGGCTTTTCGAGGCATGGTATGAGCAAATACTACTGGATAAGCAGGTAGCGATCCGGGTTGGCCAGCTTAGCGCCGACGTCGAATTCATCACGACGCAATACGGCAGCTTATTTCTCAATGCCGGCTACGGGTTCCCAACGTTGCCGAGCGACGACCTACCGTCCGGCGGGCCGGCCTATCCGCTCGCCACGCCGGGCATTCGCGTGAAGTATCAATCGAACGACTCCCTTGCGATCTTGGCCGGCGTGTTCAACGGCAGCCCGGCCGGTCCCGGCATCGGAGATCCGCAACGGCGCGACCTGAGCGGCACGGCGTTCCGGCTGAATGACGGCACGTTCGTCATTTCCGAATTAGAGTATGGCATCAACCAAGGCGATAACGCGGCCGGACTGCCTGGCATCTACAAGCTCGGGGTCTGGTACGATACGTTGGCGTTTCCCAACGAGCGGGAGAATTTCACCGGTCTAGGATTGGGCAGCCTGCCGGCGGGCACGATCGCGGCGCCGCTCGCACGGAACAGCTTCCGCAATGACTACAGCGTCTACGCGGTGATGGACCAACTGCTTTACAAGAAGCCCGACACCCCGGATGGCGGACTCGGGCTCTTCGTCCGCGCAATGGGCGCGCCGCCCGATCGCAACCTGGTTGACGCCTTCGTGCAGGGCGGCCTGACGTTCAAGGCGCCGTTTGACGGCCGGGACAACGACACCGTCGGGTTTGCCGTCAGTTGGTCCCACGTCAGCAATGACGTTTCGAAGGCAAACTCGTATTTCGCGGCGCTGACGGGTCAACCTGTCCCTGTGCGGCGTAGCGAGACGCAGCTTGAACTCACCTACCAGGCACAGTTGGCGCCGTGGTTCCAGGTGCAGCCGGACTTTCAATATATAGCCTCGCCCGGCGGTGGCGTAGCGAACCCGCTGACCGGCCGGCGCGTCCGGGATGCCGCGATCCTGGCAGTGCGGACCAACGTCACGTTCTGAGCGCGGCTAGTGAATCATCGGGCAGCCGCCCTGGTCGAGCGGACGGAACGCCTCGCCGGCTGGAATGGTGGAAACAGGCTCGTAAAGATCCCAATCCGACTTCGACGCTGCCGGGGCCTTGACCCGATACACATACATCGGATGGATCGCCCGTCCGTCCTCGCGGATGGCGACGTGGCCGAACACCGGATCGTCGCTCGGCACACGCTTCATCTCGGCAACGACCTTGTCCCCATCGATGGAATTGGCTCGCTTGACGGCGCGTAGATAGGCCAGCACCGAGGAATAAACACCTGCCTGGTTCTCTGTTGGCACGCGGCCGGGCATCTGGGCGGCGAAGCGCTTCGCAAAATCGCGGCTGCCGTCGTCGCGGTCCCAGTAATAGGCTTCCGTCAACATCAGCCCCTGCGCCAGCGGCAGGCCAAGCGACTTGATGTCCACAATTTGCGTGAACAGGCCGACGATCTTCTGTTTCGGCGTCAATCCAAACTCCGACGATTGCTTGATCGCATTGATCAGATCGCTGCCCGTATCACCGAACGCGACCACGTCGGAGCCCGAGGCTTGCGCCTGCAACAGATAAGACGAGAAATCCGTGGTGCCGAGCGGATGCTTCACAAGGCCCAGCACGCTGCCGCCAAGCTTGTCCACGACTTCCGTAGTATCACGCGCCAGTGCAACGCCCAATGCGTAGTCGAACGTCACGAAAAACCACTTCTTCGCGCCCTCTTTCGTCAACGTGCGGGCTGCGGCATTGCCCATCGCCCATGTGTCCATCGTCCATTGCACCGTTGTCGGCTGGCAGAACTTGCCCGTCAGATCGGACGTGCCGACGTTGCTGCCGAGGAAGGTGCGGTTCCTCTCGTGCAGCACCTGATTGATCGCCAGCGCCACACCGGAGTTCACCGCGTCCGCGACCGCCGCCACGCCATCGCGGTCCACCCACTCACGCACGATGTTGCTGCCGATGTCAGGCTTATTTTGGTGGTCGCCGTAGAGGATCTCGACCTTCAGCCCATCCGCCTCCTTGGCGAAATCATCCGCCGCCAGATGCGCCGCCACGACTGATCCCTTGCCCGATTGATCGGCAAACGGCCCCGACTGATCGTTGATGACGCCGATTTTGACGGTGTTGCCAGGTATTTCGGCAAAGGCTGGTAGCGTCAGCACGGCGATCATGCCGACAGCAAGCAGGACGGATTTCATGGCGCGGACGACCCCGGAGCTTCGTTTTGCTACGGGTATAAGCGTCCGCAGGCGAGAGAACCACCCCGTAAACCGACGCCTCAGACGCGCAAATGCTCCGGGATGCGCATGCCGAGCCGGGCGGGAACATCCCAAATCTCCCGCACTGACCGGACGGGCCGGAAACCCGTGCGCAGGTAGGTCGGCAACGCCCGGCGGTGGTCGGCGGTGCACGTATTGACGGTGACGCCGCGGCTGCTGCTGGCAAACGCTTCGTCCACCGCCGCGCGCAGGAACGCAGGGCCCATGCCACGGCCCACGGCATGCGGCATCAACCCGAAATAGCTGAGGTTCACATCTGGCCGCGCGCGTCCATCGAGTTCGAAGAAGCCGGCGGGCTCGCCGCCTTGATACAGCACGTGGATCGAAACGGCGCTGTCTTCGAGAATGCCCTGCAGTGCGGAATCGGGCAGTGCGCGCCGCAGCCACCAGAGGTGCGGAGCGCCGACCGTGTCGTAAAGGTAACGGTAGAACGCCACGGTCGGCGTCGTAAGGCGCACCAGCGTTGCGTCCTCCGGCAGAAGCGGAACCGGGGCCACCGGCCGGTTGTCCATACGCAGGAACGTCACCGTCACGGCGACCCGGGTGGACGGTTGCACGGTCTAGCGCTCTACAAAGGCCACGATCGCCGCCCGCTGCCGTTTCAGTCGTCGAGGAATGAACGCAGCTTACGGCTACGGCTCGGATGCTTCAATTTACGAAGCGCCTTGGCCTCGATCTGGCGGATACGCTCGCGGGTGACGTTGAATTGCTGACCCACTTCCTCGAGCGTATGGTCGGTGTTCATGCCGATCCCGAACCGCATGCGCAGCACACGCTCCTCGCGGGGCGTGAGCGACGATAGCACGCGCGTGGTGGCCTCGCGCAGATTGGCCTGGATCGCAGCGTCGAGGGGGATGACGGCCGCCTTGTCCTCGATGAAGTCACCTAGGTGGCTGTCCTCCTCATCGCCAATCGGCGTCTCGAGGCTGATCGGCTCCTTGGCGATCTTGAGGACCTTCCGCACTTTCTCCAGCGGCATCCCGAGCTTCTCGGCAAGTTCCTCAGGCGCTGGTTCGCGGCCGATCTCGTGCAGCATCTGCCGGCTGGTGCGGACCAGCTTGTTGATCGTCTCGATCATATGGACCGGAATACGGATCGTCCGCGCCTGGTCCGCGATGGACCGGGTGATCGCCTGGCGAATCCACCATGTGGCGTAGGTGCTGAACTTGTAACCGCGGCGGTATTCGAACTTATCGACCGCCTTCATCAGCCCGATATTGCCTTCCTGGATCAGGTCCAGGAACTGCAACCCGCGGTTGGTGTATTTCTTAGCAATGGAGATCACCAGGCGCAGGTTCGCCTCGATCATCTCCTTCTTGGCGCGGGCGCTGTCACGCTCGCCGCGACTGACCGTTGTGTAAACCCGGCGGAATTCAGCAATCGGGAGCCCGGCATCCTGCGCCACCGCGCCGATCATGGCGCGAAGCTTGGCCGCTTCCTCAAAATGCTTGGCCGTGAACGTCTTCCAGCCGCGACCGCTCAAGTGGGCTACGCGCTCCATCCAGTTCGGGTCCAGCTCGTGGCCGCGGTATTCCTTCAGGAACTCGTCGCGCGGCACCTTTGACTGCTCGCCCATGCGCAGCAGTTGGCCCTCGAGCTGGTTCAGCCGGGTGCTGAGCTGCTTGAGCTGGGTGACCAGTTCCTCGATACGATTGTTGTGCAGGCGTACCTGCTCCACGCGGCCGACCAGTTCCTCGCGCTGCTTCTCGTAGCTTTTTTCAGACCGGGCGTTGATCTCCTCGCCCAGGGTCATCGTTTCCAGCCGGCGCGACTGGACCTTATGCAGCTTCTTGTAGAGCGCCTCGATCTCCTCGAAGTTGGCGAGAACCTCGGGCTTCAGCTTCTCCTCCAAAGCCGATAGCGACATGCCGGGGCCTTCGCCCTCTTCACTGTCGTCCTCCGGCTCAGCCGGCTCCGCACCCTCTGCCTCGGCCCCTTCCGCCAGCGCTTCGGGGGGCGGGGCGCCGGCGCCCTGAGTTGCCTCCAGGTCCACGATGTCACGCAACAGCATGCGGCCAGCCTTCAGCGCGTCATGCCAGGCGATGATGGCGCGGAAGGTCAGCGGGCTTTCGCACAAACCGCCGATCATCATGTCGCGGCCGGCCTCGATCCGCTTGGCGATGGCGATCTCGCCCTCGCGCGACAGGAGCTCCACGGAGCCCATTTCGCGCAGATACATGCGCACCGGGTCGTCGGTACGGCCAAGGTTGGCCTCATCCACGTTGCCGGTGGGCTCGGCTTCCTCGGTCTCCTCGTCCTTCTCGGCCTTGGCGGGTGCGGCCTCGCCGTCCTCGGCTTCCTCGCCCTCGACGACCTGGATGCCCATCTCGCTGAGCATGGCCATCACGTCCTCGATCTGCTCAGAACTGTTATGTTCCGGCGGCAGGACTGCGTTCAGCTCGTCGAAGGTGATATAGCCACGCTCCTTGCCGCGCGCGATCAGCCGCTTGACGGCGGCTGCGTTGGTGTCGAGCAGCGTCGTGTCGGCGTCCTGCTCGGCGGTCGCAGTTTCGGCAGATGCGGCGGGCTTGGTCGCCATAAGATAGTCTCCAACTCAAATCGGCCGGTTAGGCCTCACCATCATCGACCTGGGCATCACGCGACAGCGCGTCCCGGGCCGCGCATAGCGCGACCAGCCGCTCCTGCGTCGCCGGGTCTGGCGAACGCTCGAAGGCGGCCCTAGCAGCGGCCACCTCTTCCTCCAGGCGAGGCCGGTTGAGCAATCCGAAGAAATGCCACCAGCCAACTTCTGCCTCCGCCGGCATCGCACCCGGCCCGGCGCAAGCCGGCAACGGCATCGGGCGGTCTGCCAGCACGAGTCTCGCCATTGTGGAGTGTCCGGATACCGCGAGGTGGTTCATGAGACCCGCCGAGTCAAGCTCAGAGGCCGAATCATACCAATCAAGAATTGCATCGCGCAGCGAAACGAGCCCTGGTGTGAGCACTAGGCTGGACAGAGCTTCCGCGACATCGTGGATCAACGCAGGGTGGTTCAGCAGGATGGCGAGCATGGCCCGGTGCCGCTCGGCATTGGCCTCCCCACTCTCGACCGGATTGCGTTGCATCGGCGTTGCGCGGGGTGCCCCGGCCTTCTTGCCGCGCCGGGTGGACTCGAAGAAGCGGTCGCGCAAAGCGGTGCGATACTCGTTGGACAATGCCTTGTCGGTGATGCGGGCGGCAGCGGCGTCCAACCGGGCGCGCAAGGCGGCGCGGGCTTCCGGCGTATCGCCGGCGAACCCCTCCCGCAGAAGGTCGAACAACGCCATGGACAAAGGCCGCCGGCTCGCCAGAACGGCCGCGAAGGCGGCCGCGCCCCGGCCGCGGACCAGCGTGTCCGGATCCTCGCCCGGCGGAAGTGTCGCCAGGCACAGCGTTCGATCGATGGCGATCAACGGCAGCGCCACTTCGGCGGCCCGTGCGGCCGCGCGCGCACCCGCTGCGTCGCCATCGAAACACAGTGTCGGCGCATCGGCCAGGCGCCAGATTTCCTCGAGCTGGCCGGCGGTCAGGGCGGTGCCGAGCGGAGCAACCGCGCCGGTGAACCCGGCCTGGTGCAAGGCGATCACGTCCATGTAGCCCTCGGCCACGATCACGCCGTGTGGCGACTTGCGGGACCCTTCACGGGCGAGGTCGAGCGCATAGAGCGTGCGGGACTTGGAATAGACCGCCGTTTCCGGTCCGTTGATATACTTCGGCTTGACGTCCCCAAGCGCCCGGCCGCCGAAGCTGATGGTTCGCCCGCGACGGTCGCGGATCGGGAACATAACGCGATTGTAGAACAGCTCCCGCGCGCTGCCGTCATCACGCGATTGCATGAGACCAGCCTCTGCCATGCGTGCCGGAGGAATGTCGGACCGGCCAAGTTCCGCCGTCAGGTCGCCACGCCCATCGCCGGACCAGCCCAAGCCAAACCGGTCGATCGTCTCATCGCTCAGCCCCCGGCCGCGTAGGTAGGCGAGCGCCTCCCGCCCCTCGCGGCCGTGCAAGCGCCGGGTGAAGCTGGCGGCGGCGAGGTCCAGCACCCCGGTCAGGTCCAGCCGTTCGCGTTCCGCTTCCACGGCCTGCGGCCAGGGTTTGGGCACGTCGAGGCCGGCTTCGCCCGCCAGGCGCTCCACCGCCTCGATGAACCCGGCGCCGTCGCTGTTCATGACGAAGCCGATGGCGTCGCCATGCGCACCGCAGCCGAAGCAGTGGTATCCGTCATCGTAAACGTAGAAGGACGGCGTCTTCTCGCCGTGGAACGGGCAGCAGCCCTTCCAGGACTTGCCCGACCGCGCGAGCTTGACCTTCCGCCCGACCAGGGCGGCCATCGGGGTGCGGGCCCGCAGCTCGTCCAGGAACGCTGGCGGAAGCGCCATCTCAGCCGGCCAGGCGGGCTTTCACCAGCGGCGTTGCCCGAGACATGTCCAGTGCGGCTGCGTGCTTCGCCTTCAGCGCGGCCATCACCTTCCCCATGTCCTTCGGCCCAGTGGCGCCGGTTTCCGCCACGGCCGCCTCGACGGCGGCTTTTACCGCGGCATCGTCCATCTGCTGCGGAAGGAAACCTTCGATGACGGCGATCTCCGCCTCCTCCTTCGCAGCGAGCTCGGGGCGGTTGCCTTGGCGATAGAGCTCCACCGACTCGCGGCGTGATTTCACCATGCCGCGCAGGACGGACATGACGGCATCGTCGCTCAACGGATCAGCCGGGCGGGCGGCGATATCGGCGTCCTTCACCTTGGCCAGGATCATCCGCAACGTGGAGGTACGCGCGGAATCGCCCGCCTTCATGGAAGTCTTCAACGCGTCGGTGAAATCGGTTCGCAGGGTCATGGGAGGCTTTTCAACAGAGGGGAAGTCCGAGTTGACCGGCAAGGCAGCCAAACAAGCCGTCCGCCTATTTCTGCGCCACACGCGGAGGCGTCGAAATGGCAACAGCCTGGCTGCGCTTGGTGACAGCCGCTTCCTTGACCTCCCCCGGAACAAACCCGGTCAAGAAAGTCGAGGCAGGTCGCCTTGAAACCAGTCGCCGAAATCGTCTGCATCTCACGATCATTAGTCGTCATCGTACATGACCAGCTCTGCCTGCATTTGCAATGGGAAGTTTTTTCCCACATAAAGCCGGCATGCTCAGCGTGGACGAGATCTTAGCGCGGCTTGGCGGCCCCGACGCAGCGGCAAGGCTCACCGGCGTCGGCTTGGAAGCCATCCGCAAGTGGCGGCAGACCCGGGCCATCCCCTCCAAGCACTGGTCGGCCGTGGTCGCCGCGACCGGCCTGGCGTTCACCGACCTGCAACCCGACCAACGGAGCGCCGCTATGTTCGACACCCAGTCCAGTCCTCCGGGGGCCACCGCCGCATTGGTGCTGGCGGATGGCAAGGTGTTTTGGGGCCGCGGGTTCGGCGCGTTCAGCGACGGGCGAGTCGGCGAGCTGTGTTTTAACACGGGGATGACCGGCTATCAGGAAACGCTGACCGATGCGTCCTATGCCGGGCAGATCATCACCTTCACTTTCCCCCATATCGGCAACGTGGGCACCAACCCTGGCGACATGGAGGCAATCAACCCGGCCGCGCTGGGCCTGATCGTCAAGCAGGACGTGACCGAGCCCTCCAATTGGCGGTCGATACAGCCGCTTGATGGCTGGCTGAAGGTTCAGGGCATGCCGGGCCTGGCCGGCGTCGATACGCGGGCGCTGACCCTGCACATCCGCGATGGCGGTCCCCCGAGCGCGGTCATCGCTTTCCCAGCCGACGGCAGGCTCGACATCGCGGCGCTGCAGGCGCAGGCCGCGGCGTGGCCGGGCCTGGAGGGGATGGACCTGGCGAAGCAGGTCTCGTGCACGCAGAGCTACGAGTGGGACGAGGGTACGTGGTCGTTCCCCGGCGGCTTCGAGCGGCAGACCGACCTGCGGCATCATGTCGTCGCGGTCGATTACGGCGCCAAGCGGAACATCCTTCGCTCACTCGCGCAGGCGGGGTGCCGCGTCACAGTGGTCCCCGCCGAGGCAACGGCCGAAGATATCCTTCGCCATAAGCCGGACGGCGTGTTCCTGTCCAACGGACCCGGTGATCCGGCGGCCACCGGCACCTACGCAGTCCCCGCGATCCAGGGCGTGCTGGACGCCAACGTGCCGGTGTTCGGCATCTGCCTTGGCCACCAATTGCTGGCGCTGGCGCTGGGGGCCAAGACCTATAAGCTCGACCGCGGTCACCGCGGCGCTAACCAGCCGGTGCAGGATCTCGCGACCGGCAAGGTCGAGATCACCAGCCAGAACCACGGCTTCGCTGTCGCCGATGACAGCCTGCCGGACGGGGTGCGGATCACCCACACCTCCCTGTTCGACGGCAGCAACGAGGGGATCGCATGCGAGGCCCGGCGAGCCTTCAGTGTGCAGTATCACCCGGAAGCATCCCCAGGGCCGAGCGACAGCGCGCATCTCTTCCGGCGGTTCACCGCCATGATGGCGGGCTAAGCGTATGCCGAAGCGGACAGACATCCGATCCATTCTGATCATCGGCGCCGGCCCCATCGTCATCGGGCAGGCTTGCGAATTCGACTACTCGGGGGCGCAAGCGTGCAAGGCGCTGCGGGCGGAGGGCTACCGGGTCATCCTGGTGAACTCCAACCCCGCCACGATCATGACCGACCCAGGCCTGGCTGACGCGACCTATATCGAACCGATCACGCCTGACTTGGTCGAGAAGATCATCATACGCGAACGGCCGGACGCCATCCTACCGACCATGGGCGGTCAGACCGCGCTCAACATTGCGATGAAGCTGCATGCGGCCGGCACGCTGGCGAAGCATGGCGTGGAGCTGATCGGCGCACGGGCTGAAGTCATCGACCGTGCCGAGGACCGGCTAAAGTTCCGCGATTGCATGGCGGCAATCGGCATCGCAGGCCCGCGCTCCGCCATCGCCCACTC
Source organism: uncultured Burkholderiaceae bacterium (assembly GCA_964657445.1). Taxonomy (GTDB): domain Bacteria; phylum Pseudomonadota; class Alphaproteobacteria; order Acetobacterales; family Acetobacteraceae; genus LMUY01. The sequence goes on from CAZZVB010000002.1 coordinate 42,048, forward strand.
CATGCCTGAAGCGCGCGAGGCGCTTGCAACCATCGGCCTGCCTGTCGTGATCCGCCCGTCCTTCACGCTGGGCGGCACGGGCGGTGGCATCGCCTACAACCGTGAGGAATTTGAGGCGATCGTCACCACCGGGCTGGACGCGTCGCCCACCACCGAGGTGCTGATCGAAGAGAGCATCGTCGGCTGGAAGGAGTTCGAGATGGAGGTGGTCCGCGACAGTGCGGACAATTGCATCATCGTCTGCGCGATCGAGAACGTGGATCCAATGGGCGTCCATACCGGCGATTCGGTCACCGTCGCCCCGGCGCTGACGCTGACCGACCGCGAGTACCAGCGGATGCGCGACGGCTCGATCGCCTGCCTGCGTGCGATCGGCGTCGATACCGGCGGCTCCAACGTGCAATGGGCGATCAACCCTGCCGACGGCCGCATGCTGGTGATCGAGATGAACCCGCGCGTCTCCCGCTCCTCCGCGCTGGCGTCCAAGGCGACGGGGTTCCCGATCGCCAAGATCGCCGCCAAGCTGGCGGTCGGCTACACGCTGGACGAGTTGGCCAACGACATCACCCGGGTCACCCCTGCCGCGTTCGAGCCCACGATCGACTACGTCGTGGTGAAAATCCCGCGGTTTACCTTCGAAAAATTCCCCGGCACCCCTGCCCTGCTCTCCACCGCGATGAAATCGGTCGGCGAGGCGATGTCGATCGGGCGCTCCTTCGCGGAGGCGTTGCAGAAGGGCCTCCGGTCCATGGAAACCGGATTGTCCGGCCTCGACCCGGTCGAACCGCCTGGTGACGGCGAGCGGGATGCCTTCCGGGCCGCGCTGTCCCAGCCGCGGCCGGACCGGCTGCTGATGGCAGCGCAGGCGATCCGCGCCGGCTTGTCGATCGAGGACATCCACGCCGCCAGCCGCTTTGACCCTTGGTTCCTGCGCGAGCTGGCGCGCATCGTAGAGGCGGAGCGCGAAGTGGCCGGTAAGGGATTGCCGGCCGACGCCTACGGGCTGCGCCGCATCAAGGCGCTGGGCTTCTCCGACAAGCGGCTGGCGCAACTGACCGGCAAGCCCGAAACGGAGATCGCGGCAGCGCGGGACGCCGCAGGCGTGCACCCTGTGTACAAGCGCATCGATACCTGCGCAGGGGAGTTCGCCTCCGCCACGCCCTACATGTATTCGACGTACGAAGGCGGCTTTGGCACCCCCGCCTGCGAAGCGGAACCGACCGAGCGCCGCAAGATCATCATCCTCGGCGGCGGTCCGAACCGCATCGGCCAGGGCATCGAGTTCGACTATTGCTGCGTCCACGCCGCCTACGCGCTACGCGAGGCCGGGTTTGAGACCATCATGGTCAACTGCAACCCGGAAACCGTCTCCACCGACTACGACACCTCCGACCGGCTGTATTTCGAGCCGCTCACCGCCGAGGATGTCATCGCCCTGGTGCGGCGGGAACAGTCGCGCGGCACGGTGTTGGGCTGCATCGTGCAATATGGCGGGCAGACGCCGCTGAAGCTGTCACAGTCACTCGTGGCGGCGGGCATCCCCATCCTCGGCACCTCCGCAGATGCGATCGACACCGCGGAGGACCGGGAGCGGTTTCAGGTGCTGCTACAGCGGCTCGACCTGAGGCAGCCGCAGAACGGCATCGCCCGCACGCCGGAGGAAGCCGAAGCCATCGCGGCGGCGGTGGGCTACCCGGTCGTGCTGCGCCCATCCTATGTGCTGGGGGGCCGGGGCATGGAGATCGTGCACGACCGCACCGGGCTGCAGCGCTACATCCGCGAGGCAGTTCGCGTATCGGGCGATAACCCGGTGCTGGTGGACCACTACCTCAACGACGCGATCGAGGTCGATGTGGACTGCATTGCCGATGGCCACACCGTTTACGTGGCCGGAGTCATGGAGCACATCGAGGAAGCCGGTATTCACTCCGGCGACAGCGCGTGCTCGCTGCCGCCCTACAGCCTGTCGCCGGCGACCATCACCGAGTTGAAAAGCCAGACCGAGGCGATGGCGAAGGCGCTCGGCGTGATCGGCCTGATGAACGTCCAATACGCGATCAAGGACGGCGTGATTTATGTGCTGGAGGTCAATCCACGCGCAAGCCGGACCGTGCCGTTTGTCGCCAAAGCCACCGGCGTGCCCATCGCGAAGATCGGCGCTCGCGTGATGGCCGGCGCGCGGCTGGCCGAGTTCAAGCTGGACGATCAGGCCGTTGCGCCACACGTCGCGGTCAAGGAAGCGGTATTCCCGTTCGCCCGCTTCCCCAACGTGGACACCATCCTGGGGCCGGAAATGAAGTCCACCGGCGAGGTGATGGGACTGGACGCGTCGTTCGAGCGTGCCTTCGCTAAGGCACAACTCGGCGCCGGCGTGAAGCTGCCGGATCGCGGCACGGTGTTCCTCTCTGTACGCGACTCCGACAAGTCGAGCCTTGTGCCCATGGCGCGGCGACTGACCGAGATGGGCTTCGCCATCACCGCCACCTCCGGCACGGCCAAGCGCATCGCGGAAGCCGGCTTGCCGGTCAAGATGATGAACAAAGTGCTGGAGGGCCGGCCGCATTGCGTCGATGCGATCCGCTCCGGTGAGATCCAACTGGTGATCAACACGGCCGGTGGCGCCCAGTCGCTGGCCGACAGCTTTGACATCCGGCGATCTGCTTTGACGCACGGTGTGCCGCACTACACGACAATCGCCGGGGCCCGGGCGGCGGTGCACGCCATAGCAGCCCTGAAGGCCGGGACGCTTGAAGTCGCCCCGCTTCAGTCTTACTTTCACGGATCGTTCTGATCGGACGGCGGGTGGCACGCTTCACCTGCCGCATGGTCGTGTCCGCTCATTAGACCCGGGTCGCCGGGATACGCTTGGGAAGTTGCCTATCTTGCAGAAATTTCCAATGACCGCGCCTGGCCTTGTGCGTCTGGAGGCCGAACTGCGCGTCCTGAAGTCGCAGGAGCGTCCGGCGGTGATTCGCGCGATCGCGGAAGCACGCAGCCACGGCGACCTGAGCGAAAACGCGGAGTATCATGCAGCGCGCGAGCGGCAGTCCTTCATCGAGGGCCGCATCATTGAGCTGGAAGAGATCGTGTCCGGCGCGGAAGTCATCGACCCGTCCAGCCTGTCCGGTGATAAGGTGAAGTTCGGCGCGCATGTCCGCTTGGTGGACGAGGAAACCGAAAAAGAGGCCACGTACCAGATCGTCGGCATGCATGAGGCTGACATCAAGCAGGCCCGGCTCTCCATCTCCTCCCCGCTTGCCAAGGCGCTGATCAACAAGAAAGTCGGAGAGACGGTGTCCGTGCCGGCACCCGGCGGTGATCGCACCTACGAAATCCTCGCGGTCAGCTTCGGTTAGTCCAGCCGCCCTTTTTTCGGGTCACGCCATGATCAGCCTTGCTGATGTGCAGGCCGCTGCCGGGCGCATTGAGGGGCGCGTGATCCGGACGCCCTCCCTGTATTCGGACGCGGTCAGCCGGGTAACGGACGCGCACGTCACCCTGAAACTTGAGAACCTGCAGGCTATCGGCTCGTTCAAAGAACGGGGTGCCGCGAATAAACTTGCCCTGCTTTCCCCAGAGGAACGGCGTGCCGGCGTGATCGCTATGTCGGCAGGCAACCACGCGCAGGCCGTCGCTCGCCATGCCTCCCTGGCTGGCATCACCGCTACCATCGTCATGCCGCGTTTTACCCCGGCGACCAAGGTGTCCCGCACCGCGGCCTGGGGCGCCAAGGTCGTGTTGCACGGCGAGACGTTGGTGGAATCAGCGCTCCATGCCCGCATGCTCGCGCAGGAACAGGGGCTGGTGTTCGTCCATCCCTACGACGACCCGGCCGTCATGGCCGGTCAAGGCACGCTCGCGCTGGAGTTGCTGGAGGATGCCGGGCCGCTGGATTGCCTGCTGGTCCCCGTCGGCGGCGGGGGCATGATCGCCGGTTGTGCCGCGGTGTGCGCTGCGCTGCGCCCGGGCCTGGAGGTGATCGGGGTTGAGGTCGCGGGCTACGCCTCGTTGGGCCAGACGCTTGCCGGACAACCGGTGACGGTCGGCGGGGCCACCATTGCGGAGGGCATCGCGGTGCGTGACATCGGCATCGCACCGCTAGAGGTTATCCGCGCCTACGTCAGCGACGTCGTAGCCGTGCCGGAGCGGGTGGTCGAGGATGCGATCGCCTTACTGGCCGAGGGCGCCAAGCTGGTGGCTGAAGGCGCGGGGGCGACGGGCGTGGCGGCGCTGCTCGCCTTCCCCGAGCGGTTCCGCGGCCGCAGGGTCGCAACGGTGATCTGCGGCGGCAACATCGACGCCCGGATTCTCGCCAACGTGCTGTTGCGAGGCCTGTTGCGGGACGGCCGGCTGCTGCGCCTCATGCTGGAAATCCCGGACCGACCCGGCGTGCTCGCGGACATAGCCGGGCGCATTGCAGCCAAGGGCGGCAACGTCATCGAAGTCACCCACCAGCGCCTGTTCGCCGCGCCATCGGTGCAGACTGCCGAACTGGAGGTTATGGTCGAAGCCCGCGACCCCCTCCACGCCGATGAAATCGCAGCCGCATTGGAAGAACACTACGTCGTACGGCGAGCGTAGGCGCGTAAGACCGGCGAGGGGCAGACTCGCGGATGCACAGACGAGCAACGCCCGGCGGAGCCCGGAGCAGCAACTTACAACCCATAGACGTTGCCCGAGTGGTCAACCTTGCCCCATGCTGCGCCGCGGAGAACCGCGATGAGCTTCCAGTCAACCGTCTGCCCACATGATTGTCCGTCCTGCTGCGCGCTTGAGGTGGACGTGTCGGGCAATCGCATCGGCACGGTACGCGGTGCAGCGGCCAACAACTACACCGCCGGGGTGATCTGCGCGAAGGTGGCGCGCTACGCCGAACGCCAGCACCACCCCGACCGCCTGACAACGCCGCTGTTGCGCAGTGGGCCGAAGGGTAGTGGCCAGTTCCGCCCGATCGGGTGGGATGAGGCGCTGGACCGGGTCGCAGACCAGTTCACCGCCATCACCCGGCGGCACGGCGCCGAAGCGGTCTGGCCATACTACTTCGCTGGCACCATGGGACATGTGCAGCGCGACGGCATCAACCGGCTGCGACATGTCATGCGCTACTCGCGCCAGAAGCTGACGATCTGCTCCGTCATCACGGATGCCGGCTGGCGCGCCGGGGTGGGGCGCATCACCGGACCTGACCCGCGGGAAATGGCCAAAAGCGACCTGATTGTCATGTGGGGCGGCAATCCCGTCGCAACCCAGGTCAACGTGATGACCCACATCACGCGGGCGCGAAAGCGCGGTGCCAAGCTGATCGTCGTGGACCCATACCGCACGGGGACGGCCGCGGTCGCCGACACGCATCTGGCCGTCAAGCCCGGCACGGACGGCGCGCTTGCCTGCGCTGTGATGCACTGTGCGTTCCGCGACGGCCTGGCCGACCGCGCCTACATGGCCAGTTATGCCGACGCGCCCGAGGCGCTGGAGGCGCATCTTCGCACTCGGTCGCCAGAATGGGCAGCCGCCATCACCGGCCTAACGGTTACGGAGATCGAGGACTTCGCCCACGCCTACAACACGACACAGCGGGCCTTCATCCGCGTCGGCTACGGGTTCAGCCGCGCCCGAAACGGGGCCGCGATGCTGCACGCCGTCACCTGCCTGCCCACCGTCACCGGCAAATGGCAGCACGAAGGTGCCGGCGCCTTTTGGAACAACCGCGACATCTACACCTGGGACAAAACCCTCATTGAGGGCCTGGACCGGCGTGACCTGTCGGTTCGTGAGCTGGACATGAGCCGCATTGCCTCCGTTCTCGCAGGTGACCGGCGGGACCTCGGTGACGGCCCGGCGGTGCACGCGCTGCTGATTCAGAACACCAATCCGGTGACCGTCGCGCCCGACAGCAACCGTGTGCGCCGGGGCTTTGCCCGCTCCGACCTGTTCACCGTCGTGCATGAGCAGTTCATGACCGAAACTGCTGAAATGGCCGACATCGTACTGCCGGCCACCACTTTCCTCGAGCATGACGACGTCTATCACGCCGGAGGTCATAGCCACGTTCAGATCGGCCGCAAATTGGTGCAACCGCCAGGCGAGTGCCGGTCCAATCATGAGGTCATCCAAGCGTTGGCAGCCAGGCTCGGGGCAAAGCATCCCGGCTTCGACATGACGGCGATGGACCTGGTGGACGCCACCCTCCGCGCCTCCGGCTACGAGGGTGCGGATGCCGTGATGGCCGGGCGCTGGGTGGACCGGCAGCCGAGCTTCCGCGAAAGCCATTTTCTGGACGGCTTCAAGCACCACCCCGGCGGCCGTTTCCGTTTCGCCCCGGACTGGAGCGCGATCGGCCCCGATCATGCCAATATGCCGCCCCTCCCCGACCACTGGGAAAGCTACGACGCCGCGACGGACAGGCATCCCTTCAGGCTGGTCACCGCGCCCGCGCGGCAATTCCTCAACACCAGCTTTACCGAAACACCGACATCGCGGAAGCGGGAGGGACGTCCCACCGCCCTCCTGCACCCGGCGGATGCGTCGCGGCTCGGTGTGGAGCCGGGCGACCGGCTACGCTTGGGCAACAGCCGAGGCGAAGTCGTGCTGCATGCAGCCATCGGGGAAGGCCAGCAACCCGGCACCGTGATCGTCGAGAGCGTCTGGCCGAATCGCGCCTTCGAAGGCGGGATCGGCATCAACGCGCTCACCAGCGATGACCCGGCGTTCCCGAACGGCGGCGCCGTATTCCACGACACGGCGGTCTGGGTCAGGGCCGAGGCCTCGGTACTGGCGATTGCCGCGGAATAGCCCGCAGTGTTGTCACAAGGGGGCGGGCTACCCATTTTGCGGCCATAAGCAGGAGACGTGATCATGGCCAACTGGTTCGCCAGCCCAAAGCCCGAAGAGGCGCCCGCGGAGAGCTTTCCCGTCGAGCACAGTGCGCAGGAATGGCAACTCAAGCTCACCCCCGAACAGTTCCGCGTGCTGCGCCAACACGGCACCGAGCGCGCGGGCACAAGTCCACTGAATTTTGAGAAGCGCTCCGGTGTCTTCTCATGCGCCGGGTGCGGGCAGGAGTTGTTCACGTCGGATACGAAATACGAGAGCGGCAGCGGCTGGCCGAGCTTCTTCCGGCCGATCGAGGGCGCGGTCGAGACCAGCACGGACCGTAGCCATTTCATGGTCCGCACCGAGGCGCATTGCAGCCGGTGCGGCGGCCATCTCGGCCACGTTTTCCCCGATGGTCCGCAGCCGACCGGCGAGCGCTACTGCATGAATGGGCTTTCGCTGAGCTTCCAGCCGGACTGACTGCCTGGCTCGGTGGGGCGGGCTACACCCGCTCCACTCTTGCGGAGTTCCGGTGGGGCGCTGATGGTTCATGAAACCGCAACGCCTCCCGGGGAATGCCATGGCGCTCGAAATCAAAGTCGGCCCGCCGCAACTGGCCATCCATCAAGGCAATTCGGTGCTCATTACCGAACCGGATGGCCAAATACGATGGCCGACCCCAATGGGGCTATACTTTTTCGATACGCGCATGATCAGCGCCTGGACGATCTATGCCAATGGTGTGGAATGGGATCTGCTGAACAGCGGCACGCCGTCTTACTATCTGGCGCGGATCTATCTGACGAACCGCTCGATCCCGACCGAAACCGCCGACATCCCAGCGCGCACCCTCAATCTCGTAATAAACCGCCGCATGGATGGCGGCATCCATGAGGATTACGACCTTACGAATCACAGTGCCGAACCGGTCCGATTCAATCTCGAGGTCGTCCTGCGCAGCGACTTCGCAGATGTCTTCGAAGTCAAAGCCGATCGCATCGTCCGGCGCGGCCGTATAACGAGCGAATGGCTAGATGCCGAACAGATGCTGGTCAACAGCTATGGCAACCAGGACTTCCATCGTTCAATCAGCATCACCGCTCACGGTGGACCCACTCACGCGGTGTACGCCAACGGACGCATCAGCTTCGAAGTGGCGCTCGACCCGGGTCAACACTGGCACACCTGCCTCGGCTACGACCTGCATGACGGCCTGACGGAATATGCCGCACCTAGCCAGTGCGCGAACGATACGGCGGTATCCGACGAGGGCGAGGTGATGACGGCATGGCGTGCCGGAGTGACCAAGCTGCAGACGCCGAATGAAACATTCCGCAGGGTGTTCGAACAGTCACTCGATGATATGGCGGCGTTACGTTTGCCTTATTTGTCTGGAATGGGCGAAGAGGCCGTCCCGGCAGCCGGCTTGCCCTGGTTTGTTGCCCTGTTCGGGCGCGACAGCTTGATCGTCTCCCTGCAAGCCGCCCTGGTTTATCCGGAGTTCGCCCGTGGCGCGCTGGACGTCCTGGCGCAGTGGCAAGCATCCGAGCGCGACGACTATCGCGATGCAGAACCGGGCAAGATTCTACACGAGCTGCGGCGGGGTGAACTCGCGCACTTCAAGCTCATTCCCCACACGCCGTATTACGGCACCGCGGATGCGACCCCGCTTTACCTCATTACCTTGCACACGGCATGGCGCTGCACAGGCGATCTGGAGCTGGTCCGCCGGCTGCTGCCGAATGCGGAGCGCTGCTTAAGCTGGATCGATGACTGGGGCGACCGCGACGGTGACGGCCTGCAGGAATACCAGACCCGGTCGCCCAAGGGCTACGAGAACATGGCATGGAAAGACTCGGGGGATTCCGTGATGCATGCGGACGGCAGCACGGTGCATGGCCCCAAAGCGCTGTGTGAGCTGCAAGGCTATGTGTTCGATGCCTGGATGCGCATGGCTGAGTTATACGATGCTTTGGGCAACGACCATCGCGCGTCCGAGATGCGTGCCAAGGCAAGCGCGCTGTTCCGGCATTTCAATGAGCTATTTTGGAATGAGGATGAAGGTTTCTACGCTTACGGGCTCGATGGGGATAAGCGGCCCATCCTAAGCGTGGCATCCAACCCCGGTCACCTCCTATGGTCGGGCATCGTGCCGGTCGATCGTGCCAAGCGGGTCATTGCGCGGCTGATGCAGGACGATATGTGGAGCGGCTGGGGCATACGGACGCTTTCCGCGAAGCACCCGAGCTATAACCCATACTCGTACCAGAACGGCTCCATCTGGCCGCATGACAACGGGCTGATCGCGCAAGGCTTCAAGCGATACGGCTACGCCGCCGAGGCGAATGCAATTGCCCGCGATGTCTTGGGCGCGGCGCAGTATTTCATGCTCAATCAGCTGCCGGAGCTTTACGCCGGGGTGCAACGCACACCGAGCGGGTTTCCGGTGCAATACCTCGGCGCCAATGTGCCGCAGGCCTGGGCTGCAGGGTCGGTGTTCTCCCTGGTGCAGGCGATGATCGGCTTCCAGCCAGACGCACCCAACCGCAGGCTGCTGATAGATCCCACCCTGCCGGATTGGCTGCCGGAATTTACCTTGACGGGGCTTCTGATCGGGCAGGAACGGTTTGACATCCGTTTTGCTCGCCATGGAGCCGAAACGGAGTTCGAAGTCCTGAGGGGTGACCCGTCCAGGGTCGTGCGACAACCGATGACGATATGGATGCAAGAAGAAAGCTTGCTTAATTAGATCGTTTACGCAACTAATAAGACCTGTTTCTCGTCACATCATGTGGGCGGCTGCGGCTGAAAGGTTGCGCTTCGATGGACTACGAAGATCGCCGGGCGTGGGAGGACGCCTTGAACGAAGCAAAAGTAGCATCCACGCCGCCACGGGAGACGGACTTAGGCTGGCTTTATACGACTATAGGCATCGCGGCTGCCCTCGTTGCACTTTGGGCACTTTACAACTGGGCGGGCTAGACCCACGCCAGCGTCAAAGCGCCGCAACCTTTATCTTGGCTGTATCGCCAGCATCGACCCGGTCCACGACCTGGCGCAATGCGGCCCCGATGGCGCCACTGTCATGCAGTTGTGCGTCATCGCTCAGTAATAAGCGGACGCTATCAAGATGGATCTGGATTGCCTGCGCCGAAAATTGGCCGGACATGCTGAACCGGTCCAGCAGCGTGCACAGGCTGAACGCAACCTCACCTAGTTCGGCCAACCCGAATACCGCAGCAACCCCGACCAGACCGTTGCTCAGCGTGTAGAGCTCCAGTTCGGCTGCGGCATCACGCGTAACGGCCAGGGACTTGCCAAGCGTCACCATGCGGGCCGCACTGGCGCGGATCTCCTCTAACCCTCGGTCACGGATTGTTTGCAATTGGCGGTCTGCTGCCGCAACCGCCTCCAGCAAGGTCAGGCCGCCGGGTGCGTTGACCAGCTTAGCCAGGCGTTGCCCCGACGATGGTGTAAGCCTTGCTGTCACCGAAGCGCTCCTTTCCCGGAAACCATCGCATCGATTTCGTGCTGGCTCAGGTTCGGCGCCCGGGCCTCCCCGACGTGAAGAGATAAGTCGTCCCGCCGGCGGCCCTGCTGGCCTGCAGGTGGCCCCAGCTTCTGAAAACGTCGATCGGGCCCGGCATAGCTCGCGCAGGTGATGAAGGCCCGAGCATCCTTCGCAAGCCAGACAATCCGCTCATACATAATTTGCGGGGTGATCGGCTTGGCGATGACGAAGCTGGCGCCGCAATCCCGTGCGCGCACGACGTTGCTGTGCAAGGTATGCCCCGCCAGGAGGATTACGGACATTTCCCGGACGGTGTCCGATGGATGGCGTCGCAGCCACCGAATGAAGTCGTAGGCATCGGGTTGCCCCTCCCCCGCCTGGCAGGTACCAACGATCGTAAGATCGGCCCCATTGCGCTGGACATGGTCCTGCGCCGCCAAAGCGTCATCGAGCCGGGTCACGCCGCGGACTTTGAAGCCCATAAACACCTGCGACAGGATCTCTGCCTCGAGCTTGCTGCTTTCGACAACGAGGACATCCAGCCGCCCGAAATACAGCCTCGCATCCAACTCCGCCGGAGACGTGTTCAACGCTAGAACAACTCCAACGCGCCGGCCGGAGCGTCGGGGCCACTCACTCGCCCAGCTAACCGGTCCGCCAGCCGGCTGACCGGGACGGCATCAAGCAGGTCGTCGAGGTTCAACGCGCACTCCGGCAGCATGGGGCAGAGTGCGGCCAGGAAACCGGCGAGGCCAGCCAGGGTCTGACTCAGGCGATCCAACGGCTGAAGCCGCTGCACCAGCGAGATATCGGCCGCACCGGCTTCGTCCGCAACAGCGGCGAGCGTGGACAGTTCCTCTGCCGCGGCCTGCAGAACAGAACTCAACGGACGCGCTGTGACGCTCACGCAAACAACTCCACCGAACCGTCCGACTGAGCCGGCACGCGCTTCACCCGGCTTTCCTCAGCGAAGACGGCGGTGCCGGGTCCTTGCAGCAGGAACTGGCGTGCCCGGCCGGCGACCGGCCAATATTCAATCCGGCGCGCATGCACACCACGCAGGCTTCCGCCCGCACAGGCAATGCGCTCGCGCTTTACGAAATGCTCGGCGAATTCGGCGTTAAGGTTGCCGATGTCGGTCAACCCTCTCACCAAACGTGCGCCGCCAAACAGCTTGGCCTGCAGCCGCTCACGCCGGGCGCCCCGCTGCAGCAGGCCGTTGACCAGCATTTCCATGGCGTGAACGCCGTGTCGCGCCGCCGGGCCTGCAGCCAAATCGTCACCCGGCAGCAGGAAATGGTTCATCCCGCCCACTCCGGCCAGCGGGTCGTGCATGCAGGCAGCGACGCACGAACCAAGGATCGTAGTCAGCACCACCTCGCCATCACCGCAGACATAGAATTCGCCCTGCACCACGGTGATTCGCGTGTTCGTCGCGTCAATGACCGGCATCAGGTCAGTGGCCCCAACACGGCTTCGATCTTGTCGCGCAACGTCTGGATCGTGAATGGCTTGACGAGGAAATTATTGACGCCGAACTGCACGGCGCGCTGCACCAGATCCGCATCGCCCCGGCCGGTCAGCATGATGTAGGCAGTCTTGGCGGTCGGCGGATAGAGCCGCACCGCCCGCAGCAACCCGAGCCCGTCCAGCTTCGGCATGTTGAAGTCACTGATCACGAGGCTGGCAGAGTTGGTGGCGAGCGCCCGCATGCCCGCTTCCCCATCCCCTGCCTCATCGAACTCCCGAAAGCCCAATTGCTGCAGGCCGCCCCGGATGAGCTGCCGCATGGACGCCTGGTCGTCCACGATCAGGACCCTGACACTTGCAGCGCTCGGCATGCGCGACCTCCTGCATGGCTGGCGGTGAGCAAGGCGGTGGCCACTTGCTGCAGCGGGACTTGTGTCTGCACGGCTCCGAGTTCGTAAGCAGCTTTCGGCATCCCGTAGACGACGCTGCTGGCCTCGTCCTGCCCGATGGTGGTGGACCCGGCGCGGCGCATCGCGAGCAAGCCCTGCGCGCCATCCGTCCCCATGCCAGTCAGGATCACGCCCACACTCCGGGCGCCAGCCGACGCGGCGACCGAACCGAACAGCACGTCCACCGAGGGCCGGTGGCCGTTTACGGGGCCGCCATGCGACAGGCGGCAACGCCACGGCCCAGCGCTGGAACCGGTGACCTCGAGATGGGTCAACCCACCCGGCGCCAGATAGATCTGCCCCGGCAACAACGGCGCCCCGTCCGTCGCCTCGCACACCGCCGCCGCGCATGATCGGTCGAGCCGGTTGGCGAAGGAACCCGTGAACGTCGCAGGCATATGCTGCGCGATCACCGTGGGCGGGCAATTGGCGGGAAAATTCGCCAGGATCGCCAGCAGCGCCTCAACGCCGCCGGTCGAGGAGCCGATGGCGACAACCATGTTGGCCGGCTCAAAGCTGCGAGGCGGCGGCGTAGGGCTTGCCTTGCGCGCTGGCCGCACGCGCGCCGAAGCGGCGACGCAGACGATGTCAGCCAGGCGGTCGAAGCCGGCGTTGTCGCCTAGACGTGGCTTGGCGACGCAATCCACTGCGCCGAGTTCGAGCGCGCGCAACGTCGCATCCGCCCCGCGCTGCGTCAGGCTGGACACCATGACGACTGGGAGCGGGCGCAATCGCATCAAACGTTCGAGGAAATCGAGGCCGTTCATCTGCGGCATCTCGATATCGAGTGTGACGACATCGGGATCGAAGTCCTTGATCGCCTGCCGTGCCTGAAATGGATCTCCGGCTTGCCCCACGACGCTCAGCCTCGGGTCTTCCTCTAGCGCCCGGGTGATGACGGCGCGCATGGTCGGCGAGTCGTCCACGACGAGGACGCGGATCATGCGGCGACACGCTGGTATGTGGTCACGCCGACATTGGCGAAGCTCATGGCAGCTTCACTGGGCAGACGTTCGGAATGACCGAGATAGAGGACGCCGCCCGGTTTCAAAGCCTGCGTGAAACGCGCCGCGATACTGGCCTGGGTCGGCTCGGCAAAATAGATCAGCACGTTGCGGCACAGCACCGCGTCAAAACGCTGCTGCATCGGCCATGGCCCGATCAGGTTGAGCGGCCGGAACGCGACGAGTTCGCGCAATGCCTCTCCGATCTGCCAGCCGCTCCCGTCACGGACGAACCAGGTGTCGCGCAACGCTGCAGGCAGCAACGCTATGGCTTGGGCGCCGTAACGGCCATCCCGCGCATGAGCCAAGACGGTTGTGTCGATGTCCGTGGCCAGGATCCGCACGTCCAGTTTCGCAGCACCCGGCAGTAGCCGCAGCACCGTCATGGCGAGCGAATACGGCTCCTCCCCAGTGGAACACGCAGCGGACCAAAGACGCACCCGGCCGCCCTGTTCCGCGGCGCGCAGCAAGGGTGGCAGGACGACCTCGCGCAGGTGGTCGAAATGATGCGGCTCGCGGAAGAAGCGGGTGACGTTCGTAGTCAACGCCTCGATCATGTGGCGCCGTTCGGCCTGCCCACTCGCTCCGTCCAGCAAGGCGCGATAGTCGCTGAAATGCGTCAGGCCCAAGGAACGCAGCCGTTTGCCGAGGCGTGAGTAGAGCTGGGCTGCCTTGCCATCGTGCAGGATGATGCCCGTCTCGGTCGCCAGCAGCGCCGCAATGGCGCTGAAATCAGCTTGCGTCAGCACAAATTCACCATCGAGCAGGCTCGGTTTGGCCTGCGGCGTCTCCTGTAAGGTGACGCTCATGCGGCGGCGGCTTCGACCGCGCCGCCTTCAGCGGGCACCACCAACTCGAGCGATAGCAGGCTCAGCATGCGGTCATCGATGGCCAGCAAACCTTGCACAAAACTGCGCATCCGGCTGGAGGCGATATCCGGCGGGGACTGCAACGCTGCATGCGACGCAGTCAGGATGTCGGACACGCCGTCCACCAACAGGCCAATGACCTGAGGACCGCCGCCGGGGCGCGCGATCTGGGCGACGATGATGGCGTGGCGTTCCGTAGGCTCGGTCCCTGGAAGGCCAAGGCGCTGCGCCAGATCGATGATCGGCAGCACAGTGCCGCGCAGATTGATCACACCGCGCACGAAAGGCGGGGATCGCGGCAGCGGTGTCACTGGCGCCCAGCCGCGGATTTCCCGAACGGTCAGGATATCCACGCAAAACTCCTGCTGGCCAACGCGGAACGTGATCAGTTCCATATCCCCATCGCTGGATATTGTGGAATCAAGCATAGGCTTCCCCTAACACTGGTGGAACGGGCAGACAGTCGGGCTCCGTGCATGCGCCCGCAATGATCGCATCGACGTCGAGGATCAGGGCGACACGGCCATTGCCCATGATGGTTGCAGCCGCAACGCCAGCGACAGGGCGGTAATTTGCCTCGAGGCTCTTGATGACGACCTGCTGCTGGCCCTGGATGGCATCGACGATCAGGGCTGCGCGGCGGCCGCCATCCCCCTCAACCAGCAAGGCGACGCTTCCGGCACTCCAGTCCGGCGCATCCCAGCCAAGCAGCGCAGCGACGCTCAGCAGCGGAAGATACACGCCCCGGATCGCCACGACCGCGCCTTGCTCCCCAAGCGGATGCACATCCTTGGCTGCGGGCTGCAGCGTCTCCAGGATAGCCGTCAATGGGACGATCAGCGTTTGTCCGGCGACCGTGACCACCATGCCGTCCAACACCGCAAGCGTCAGCGGCAGGCTCATGGTGAAAGCAGACCCTAAGCCCGGCCGTGAGGCGATAGCGATACGGCCGCCCAGTCCCTGTACGCTTCGCCGGACGATATCCATGCCGACGCCGCGCCCGGAAATATCGGACAAAGCAGCCGCGGTCGAGAAACCCGGCATGAAGATGAGGTTATCCGTTTCCTCGTCGCTCAAAGTGGCGCCCTCTGGGATCAGGCCCTTTGCCACCGCACTGCTGCGCACCCGCGCACGGTCGATCCCGGCACCGTCATCCGAGACCTCGATCACGATACGGCCGGAGCGGTGCAGCGCCGCAAGGCGGACCGTGCCTTCCGCGGGCTTGCCGGCGCGCCGCCGTTCCTCCGGGGACTCAAGTCCGTGATCGATGGCATTGCGGATCATGTGCGTCAGCGGATCTGCCAAGTGCTCGATCACGGTCTTGTCCACCTCGGTGCTCTCACCGTCGCACACCAGGCGGACCTGCTTGCCCGTCATCGCAGCAACATCGCGCACCAGGCGGGGCATGCGCGCAAAAACCGATTTTACCGGCTGAGCGCGTATCGCCATGACGCTGTCCTGGATCTCCCGTGTGAGGGCTTCCAGACCGGCGAGCGCGACGCCGGCGGCAGAGGACGTCCCTAACCCGGCAGAGACCACACCTTCCGCCAGCATGGCGCCGTTGATGACCAGTTCGCCGACCAGGTCGATAAGCCTGTCCACCCGGTCAAGATCGACACGGATCGTGACCTTTGCCGCCGGGGCGGACTCCTCCCGCGGGGGAGGCGGCTGGGTGCCGGGCACGGCCGGGGCTTCGGCGGCAAGCCCGCGCAACAGCGCTTCGATATCAGGCTCATCGCTAGGCACGGGGGCCGGCGCAGTGGGGGCCGCCAGGTCGAAGTCGCAATCACCCTCAACGAATTCGAACACTTCGCGGATCGCTTCGGCAGGCTGTTCGGTCCGCAAGCTTACGGTCCAGGCGAGATACGCGCCTTCCGGCTCCAGCTCCGCAAGACCAGGCAAGTCACTCGCATCGACGCTGACCGACGCAGTACCCAACCGCGCAAGCTCCCTCAGCAACAG
>CAZZVB010000003.1:0-52069 GCA_964657445.1 uncultured Burkholderiaceae bacterium
CGTTACCCGCTGCTGGAGGTGGACCTGCGGCTGGACGACCGGGCGACCGACCTGGTGCAGGAGGGGATCGACGTCGCGGTGCGCGTGGGGGAGATCACGGAGGCGTCGTTGATCGCGCGGCGGATCGGGGTCGTGTCGCGGCGGATCATGGCAGCGCCCGTCTATCTGGCCCGGCACGGCGCGCCGGAGACGCTGGAGGCCCTGGCCGACCATCAATGCATCGTGGTGGAGAACGCGTCGTCCCACCCGGACGTCTGGCGGCTGGAAGGGGCGGAGGGCGCGCGGGAGATCCGGGTGAGCGGGCGGTTCCGCACCGACAGCGTGGAAGCCGCGCGGGTGGCCGTCATCAACGGGATGGGCATCGCCGTGCTGTCGAGCTGGCTGATGGAGCGCGAGCTGGAATCGGGTGCGGTGGTCCCGGTGCTGGAGCCTTGGCAGCCGGCGCAGGGACCGGTTTATGCGGTCTATCCGAGCCAGCGGAACCTGGCGCCGCGGTCGCGGGTGGTGATCGATTTCCTGGTCGAGGAGTTCCGCCGCGACCCTGCGCTGTCGGGGCTTCGCGGGACCTAGGACGTCAGGCGCCCGGGTTCAGCCAGGCAGGGGCGATACGGGGAGCGTGGTCGGGTGGGATGGCGCTTCGGCCGCACGACGGCGCGCGGCAAGCCAGTGGCTGCGCACTCGATCATAGACGTCCTCGCGCCTCATCGGAAACACGTTTGGCACCGGGACGGTTTTGGCGGTGTTACACAGGGCCAGGCGTGCGGCGACTGGCAACTGCCGGTTGACGTTCATCCATCCGGCCGCACCGGGCTGCACGTCCGCGATGTCGGCCCAGGCGATGGTCTGCGTCTGGAAACAGCTCTTGATGCTGATCGCGTCGCTTTCGAGGAGCAGTTTGCGCCCGGGTATTTCGAGCAGCACGAGGTAGAATAGGATGATCGTAGCAAGCGGCCCTGTCCCGGCGAATACCCCGGTGGGATGCAGCAACAGTCCGGCTAGGCCAAGCAGCATGCGTCCTGCCGCGAGCAGGACCAGCGCGGAAGCGATCGCGATCGGGATGGCATAGGCAGGGCGGCGCCAATCGGCGTCGAGCCGTAAGTCTGGCGGCATCAGGGCAGTCGGCCAAGGCAGCCGGCCGGTATCGGTTGTACGAGGGAGTCTTTAATTTGGGCGTAGGTGTCCTCTTCGCCCTGGTCCTGTAGTCTCAGGTCAAGTCGGACGTAGGTAATGGTGAAGGCAGTCGGGTCGAAATCCTCCCAAACGAAAGTCAACACGCGGTGTGGGTCGGCCCAGGCCGTCATATGGGGGGGTGTCGCGTGGCGGCGCCCGTCGCCGGGCAGGACTCCGTCGAAGCAAGAATTGGGCAAAGCGGCAAGCATCGCCGACTTCATCGTTTGCACGTCGATAGCCGACCCGGTCTGGACGCCCATGTTCATGATCGAGACAGGAATGGCGGCGGGGCACTCCTTCCGATTGGGAAATCCGATCAAAGTCTCCTGAAGCGAGTATCCGCCTGCCGCCAGCATCGAAACTGAGATGTTTGGTTGGCACGGCCGTCCAGGTCCCACGTGGATGTCCAGGACACCTGTGAAGACGTCGCTGAGTGTGGTGCTATCCAGGCGTTCGGCCGCGGGGCGAGACCAGGCAGAAGCAAGGCGGTCGGCCCAAGTGGAAGCGGGCGTAGCCCCGGCGATGCTGGACGACAGCGCTAACCAAGCTGCTGTCGCCGTTATGCTCGCCCGGGTCAACGTTCCACCTTGAGCGTGTAGTACGTTCAGGACTTCTCCGAAGCTTATGCCGTTCCCAGACGGCGATCCAAGATGCCAATCGGCGAGCTTTGAACCAGGCAACAGTCGATCGCGATGTCAAGTCCGCGTCGCCTGCGCAAATCCAAACGGCTCAAGAACCAAATTAACATCCCGCACCAACCCAGCAAGATCATCATTCCGCCCAGGCTCCGTCTCAACCGCCAACTCCGCACTCCCAGGCTTCGTAACAAACGACAAAAACGCCCTCTCGCTGCTATAAGACACATTGATACGGTCGGGGTCGGCCGCCCGCACCCCCACAGCCTCGTCCTGGTCGCGAACAAACCCATGCGACGCGGCAAACCGGTCCATCGCAACAACGATCCGCGCAGCATCCCCAACTTTCGTTTTAGCCGTAAAAGTCGCGACCGTATGGCCAACCTGCGCGCTGACTGCCCAGCCCGGAAGCAACCCGGAAGCCGCCTCAGGACTCAGCCCAGGAAGCACATCCACCACGAAAAATACCACGGCACCAACAACCCCCGTGCCCATCACAACGGCAACAAACGCACGCCACCCACGTATAATCATCTAACCAGCAGCCTGATAAGCCGCTTGCGTCCCATTGGGGCGCGCCAAAGCTGATCCTAAAAAGCCGCCCTGGTGCCGCATGTCGCCATAAACATGCTGATCCATTGTCCGGAAGCCATCCGTCCCGATCGTCCCATTTACGTAGGCCCGTGCAGGATCGGTATTATCGCCTTCCCCGTAGGTGCTCACGAACAGGTTTCGACCAACACGCGCAATCTGCCGCACAACAAACCCGTCGCGCATCTGATGATCCGGTTGCGTCTCGTTGATCACCGATCGGCTGTCGTCATCCCAATGCGTATTGATGTGCCCAAGCGGAATTACTGTAAACGCATACACAAACGCCGGCAATCTCGCATTGCCAAGCGGTTGCGCAAACTTCACCCCTGGCGCCGGATGCGTACGCAAATACCGCTCCGCCTCCTCAACGGCCGCCGCCGCCGCGTCCTCGTCACGGAAACTCCCCACCAGAACCGAGCAAGCATACCGGTGAAAAAAACCCCGACGCACGCGGTTGCGCATAACCAAGTATCAGCCCCCGGACGTCGCCGGACATCCGCAGCGGAACAGCCGTCAATATCACACTGACATCGTTCACCGCATCAACAAGAACAAGCCCGTTGCGCGACAACTCGCTACTCAGCGGCGGAGTAACAACCCGACCAACCATGCTACAACCCCAAAACCTCTAGCCTTAGAGCATAATCCGGCCAGTTGGGGTCACCCGCAGGAGAAAGATGCTTGCCAACACAACGGGCTAGTTCGATATCGGCCATATGTTCAGCGGAAGTTTTCCAAAATCCTCTGCCTTCGTTGCCGTCGTTGGCGCACCCCAGGTGGGCGACGTCGGTTGGTATCCGGGCCATGTGGTCATTTATGACGATGCCGCCGGCCCTGGCCGCGACGTATGGAGCGCATCGCATACCGGCGGTCCCGTATTCGGTGCCGGTGCAAGCGCTTGGTATGGCAAACCGAAATGGTATCGCTATGTCGGGAAATGAACGCATAGGGCGCGTGCTTGCCATCCTCCTGCTCGCCGTCCCCGTGGTGCTGGCAACGCTCGCCAGTTGCGGCGCGGCAACCCCGTGTAGCGGCATCGATCGGAGCCTGACCGTTTCGCAGAAGACCGCTTACGGCCGGGCGGTCGCGTCCAGTCTCCATGTCGGGACCGTCGAGGTGCTGCAATCGTTCCGCTTCGACAATTGGCGCATTTTGTATGTTGAAACCGGCAACAGCGACGAGACCTTCTTTTTCTTCGCGGGTGATCCTGCAACAAAACCGTTTGTGACCCGTTGGAGCGGCGGCGCCTCCCCTGCCGAAGAGGCCGCCATCCAGTCCTGGACGGTGGCCCACGCGGCCGGCATCCCCGGCGCCCTCGCCGCATGCTTCGCCTGGCACGTGACCAAGGATCGGGACCAGTAGAGGACGCCGGCAATGGCGCAAATGCCTGCGGGCATGGAGTGCTACGGGCTGATCTAGCCCGTCGTATTCAGCAGGGTGAAGCGTGAATGGCGTGCTGGCGGCGAGCAGCATGACGCCGCCATCGGAGGTCATGCGTCCACCGTCGAACGCGCCGTGATTTTCTTGCGCTGCACCGATGGCAGCGAGAACGGCAGCGAGGCATCCTCGAGCATGGCGAGTGTGGCAGCGTCCGATTCGACAGAGGTTGGCGTAGACACCCAAATCTCTGCGGCAGAACAGGCACTTACGCTACAGCCGCCAACGAATCCCTGACCTGCGATGAATAAGGCGGGCTAGGACTCTTACCATTCCGTTTCAAACGATCAACCCGATATGCACGCCGGTCAAAACCGCTACCCAGTCAGCAAGCGTAAGGGGGGTGCCCTATGCACCCACCAACACCACGTTCAGCATTACAATAATCACCGCTCAACGTTTGCTCGACAAACTGCAAGCGCTTCCGCGCCACGCAAAATTCTCTCCAAAAGTAGGACCCGCCCACAAAATCTGCGAACCACCGCTAAGCAGCGGGACCCGCCATGAACCAGCTCTCAAAAGTCGAACTACAAGTAAAGCCATCCACCGCCGCCGCCCTCGCGGACTCGCACCGCCGAGAAGCCGTCAGCCGCTTGGTCGACAGGCTCGTCCGCCCAGGAATCAACGCCCCGCTGATTGCCTTCCTGGACCGCATCGCCGCCGAAGCCCCCGCGTCAAGCCTCACGCAAGCCGACACAGAAGCAGACCCCGCCGCACACAAAGCGACAACAACGCCACCTCACACCGCCCAGCGCATCCGCCTCACCCGCGAGGGCGTCCTCCAGACCGTCTACATCCCCCACGCTTTCGAACTCCCCGGCAAAACGACACCCCTATCGCCGCCCACGCCCTCGCCCTGAACCTCACCCTATCGCTGGGCTTGGGACGCCCCCGCGTTTCTGTTATGTTCCGCCAATGACCCTCGAACCCGCCCCCAATTCCTCTGCCGAAGACCTGCTGCAGGCGTTTGCCGTCAACACGATGGCGCTCGACGCCGTGGTGGTCGGGCTTGCTCAGGCGGAGCGGGCGTTGGTGGCGAAGGTGCAGGCGGGGGCGGATGGGTCGTCGGTGCGGGAGTTCGATACGACGGATCTGGCGCTGCGGCTGGCCGGGGAGCGGGTGCCGGGGCTGGTGCAGATGCATGAGCGGCTGGGCCGCACCCTGCGGCTGACGCTGGCGTTGCAGCGGCGGATCGAGACGGGCTGGCCGCGGCGGGGCGAGGTGGATGACCGCCGGGCCATGGCGCGGCGGCAGGTGGAGCGGGCGGTCGGGGCGCAGATCCGTGCCGCGTTCGACGAACCGGCGGAGCGGCTGCGCATGCTGGAGGAACGGCTGTGGGACCCTGGCGTGGAAGCCATGCTGGTCAGCATGCCGGTCGAGGACTTGATCGCTGAGATCGGGCGGGAGTTGACGGCGGCGCGGGCGGAGGTAGCGAGTTTGGCATCGCCGCGCGCGGGCGGGGAGGTTGCTTCCTCCGGGCCTTACGCCGGGTTCGCTGCGCCGGCTGCCCCTCACCCCGGCCCTCTCCAGAAGAGGGAGAGGGAGAAGATCGCGCCGCGGCGGGCTTGGCCGGCGGGGATGGTCAATCCGCCGCCGGGTGGCTACGCGCCCTGGCGGCTGGACCACGATGAAGGGCGCCGCCGTGTGGGAAGGCGGCCCGATGATTGAGCCGACCCAAGACTAGAAGGCGCTTTCCCCTAGCCGGCGCCCCGCTGCGCCTCCGCCACCGTCAATGCCAACTGGTCCATCTCCGGGTCGGGAACCCCCTCCCGCCGCAGGCTCTCGCACGTTCGGAACAGGTAATCCGCCGAGCTGCCCAGCTCACCCGCCGCCGTCGCCAGGGTGCGGATTACCGCGTCCTTGGCCAGCGTCCCCGCATACTGGTCCGCCGCCGGGTTGACGGTGAAGGCGATGGCGGCGCCGAAGCGCGCCCCGTCGGGGCCGAAAATATCCAGCCAGCGGGGCACGTAGCTGCCCGCCAGCATCTCCCGCCGCCAGAGCAGGGCCAGCTCGGACTCCAGCACGTCGTCGGCGATGCGGAACGCGACCCCGGTGCACTCGCCGCCTGCGTCCAGGCCCAGCACCAGGCCCGGCCGCTCCGCCGTGCCGCGGCCGGCGCGGGTGGAGAGGCAGAAGGCGCGGTGCCAGCCGCGGACGGTGGCGGTGCGGCGCTCCACGCTGTGGATGGTGGGGTTCCAGATCAACGAGCCGTAGCCGAACAGCCAAGCGGCCTCGCCGGGCGGGCGTTGCGCCAGGGTGTCGCGGAGGGAGGCGGCGCGTTCGGCCTCGGTCAGCAGGCGCAGGTCGGGGGCGGCGCGGGCGACCATCGCGTCAACGCCGCCAGCCTCCAGCAGGGCGCGGGTGATCACATGCTCGGACGCCGGGTCAGGCAACGCGCAGCTCCAGCCGGGCGCGGGCCTCGTCGTATTCGCGGGCGAGCCTTGCCACCAGGTCGGCCGTGGGCGTCACCGATTTGACGGCGCCGATGCCCTGGCCGGAGCCCCAGATGTCTTTCCAGGCCTTGGTGTTGCGGCCGCTGCCGAAGTTCATGGCGCTCGCGTCGCTCTCCGGCAGGTTGTCCGGGTCCAGCCCGGCGCGGACCATGCTGCCGCGCAGGTAGTTGCCGTGCACCCCGGTGATCAGGTTGGTGTAAACGATGTCGGCCGAGGCGCTGTCCACCAGCATCTGCTTGTAGTCGGGGGCGGCGTTGGCTTCCTCGGTCGCGATGAAGGCGGAGCCGATGTAGCCGAAATCCGCCCCCATCGCCTGCGCCGCCAGCACCGCGCCGCCGGTGGCGATGGCGCCGGACAGCGCCACCGGGCCGTCGAACCAGGCGCGGATCTCACTGATCAGCGCGAAGGGGGAGATCGTCCCGGCATGGCCGCCGGCGCCGGCCGCCACCGCGATCAGCCCGTCCGCGCCCTTGCTGATCGCCTTGCGGGCGAAGCTGTCGTTGATGATGTCGTGCATCACGATCCCGCCATAGGAGTGGACGGCCTGGTTCACCTCCTCCCGCGCGCCGAGCGAGGTGATGACGATCGGCACCTGGTATTTCACGCATAGCTCGACGTCATGCATCAGCCGGTCGTTGGAGCGGTGGACGATCTGGTTGACGGCGAACGGCGCGTCTTCCGGCCCCAACTCGCCGGTCAGGCGCTTCAGCCACTCCTCCAGCACGGGCGCAGGGCGGGCATTGAGGGCGGGGAAGGAGCCGACGATGCCGGCGCGGCATTGGGCGATCACAAGCTCGGGGTTGGAGACGATGAACAGCGGCGAGCCGATCACGGGCAGGCGCAGGCGGTCGAAGATCGGGGGGAGCGGCATGGCGGGGCATCCTGACAGGCGCGCAGAGCGGCATTGACGCTGGGATGCGTCCGGCCTCAGGATCACGAAACAGGATTGCGCCCGGGCCGGTCAAGGACCCCGGAGAAAAGCGGTTCACGGGAGGATGGTTCATGCGGTTTCGCACTTACGCTGCGGCACTCGGCCTATTGGCGTCCACCGCATTGGGCAGCGCGGCTGCGCGCGCCGATGAGGTGATCAAGATCGCCTATATCGACCCGCTGAGCGGGCCGCTGGCCGAGACCGGGCAGTTGGGCGAGCAGCATTTCCGCTTCGCGATCGACCGTGTGAATGCCACGCACGCTGCCGGGCCGGGCCGCACGTTCGAACTGGTGCCGCTGGACAATGAGGTCAGCCCCGAGAAGTCGCTGACCGTGCTGCGCAAGGCGATCGATGACGGGGTGCACTACGTCACCCAGGGCAACGGCTCGGCGGTGGCGTTCGCGCTGGTGGATGCGATCCAGAAGAACAACAAGCGGGACCCGGCGAAGGCGGTGATGTTCCTGAACTACGCCGCGGTGGACCCGGCGCTGACGAACGACAAATGCTCCTGGTGGCATTTCCGGTTCGACGCGGACAGCGACATGAAGATGAAGTCGCTGGCCGACTACCTGGTGAGCCAGAAGGACGTCCATAAGGTCTATGTCTTCAACCCGGACTACTCGTTCGGCGTGTCGGTGCAGAAGGCGGCCGAGCAGATGCTGACGGAGCGGCGGCCGGACCTGGCGATTGTGGGGGCGGAGCGGGTGCCGCTGGGCAAGGTGAAGGATTTCACGCCCTACATCGCCAAGTTCCAGGCGGCCGGGGCGGATGCGGTGGTGACGGGCAACTGGGGTGCGGACCTGCAACTGCTGGTGAAGGCGGCGGCGGATAGCGGCTACAAGGGGCGGTTCTTCACCTATTATCTGGGTGACCAGGTCCTGGTGGCCGCCGCCGGGCCTGGTGCGAAGGGCGACGCGCAGATCAGCGAGTGGGCCGGCAACGTCCCCGGCATCGACGACATCGCCGACGCGTTCGAGGCGCGGTTCAAGCGCAGCTTCTATTACTGGCGCGTCGTGAACGAGATCGACATGCTCGCCGCCGCGATGAAGCAGGCGGATAGCAGCGACCCGGCCGCGGTGGGCAAGGCGCTGGAAGGCATGTCCCGGCCCACGCCGATCGGGCCGTCGATCATGCGCGCGGACAATCACCAATTGCTGCAGCCGATGTTCATCAGCGAGCTGGAGCCCGGCCTCCCGCATGTGTTCCCGGAGACGAAGCTGGGCTTCAAGACGATCAGCCGGATCGAGCCCGACGCGACCAAGATGGCGACGACGTGTTCGTTTAAGGATAAGCCTTAGTGGGTTCGGGTGAGGGGCCTTCTGCCGCGAATAGCCGATGACTGAATCCCTCATCCTCGTCACCCTGAACGGCCTGGTGTACGGGCTGCTGCTGTTCATGCTGTCGTCGGGGCTGACGCTGATCTTCGGCATGATGGGCGTGCTGAACCTGGCGCATGCTAGTTTCTATATGCTGGGCGCTTACCTGGCGTACACCATCAGCGTGGTCGTGGGCTTCTGGCCGGGGTTGATCGTGGCGCCGTTGCTGGTGGGCGTGATCGGGGCGGTCGTGGAACGCTATGGGCTGCGCAGCGTGCACCGGCATGGGCATATGGCGGAGCTGCTGTTCACCTTCGGATTGGCCTTTGTCATCGGGGAGGTCGTGCCGCTGATCTGGGGGCGAAATCCGGTGCCGTACAAGGTGCCGGCGGCGCTGGACTTCCCGCTGTTCTATGTCGGGGCGACCGCCTACCCGGCTTACCGCGTGTTCATGATGGCGGTGTCGCTGGCGATGTTCGTGGCGTTGTTCGCCGCCCTGGCGCGGACCCGGCTGGGCCTGGTCGTGCGGGCGGCGCTG
This sequence comes from uncultured Burkholderiaceae bacterium, assembly GCA_964657445.1. Taxonomy (GTDB): domain Bacteria; phylum Pseudomonadota; class Alphaproteobacteria; order Acetobacterales; family Acetobacteraceae; genus LMUY01. Next base: position 9,075 of record CAZZVB010000003.1, read on the forward strand.
ACGCATCCGGACATGGTGTCCATGCTGGGGCACGACGTGCCGCGGGTGTTCACGCTGGTGTTCGGCGCCGGGTGCGCGCTGGCCGGGCTGGCGGGGGTGATCGCGGGCAACGCATTCACCACGCAGCCGGGCATGGCGCTGTCGCTGGGCGCAATCGTGTTCGCGGTGGTGGTGATGGGCGGGCTGGGTTCGATCTGGGGCGCGTTCGTGGCGTCGATCCTGATCGGGATGATCCAGACGGTGTCGATCAGTCTGGACCTGCCGTTGTGGAAGCTGCTGGGCGGGCTGGGCGTGGCGGTTGATAAGGCGGGGACGCTGACGGATTTGTGGAACCTGACGATCGCGCGCGCTGCGCCGACGGTGCCGTATCTGCTGCTGGTGCTGATGCTGGCGTTCCGCCCGAAGGGCTTGGCCGGGTCGCGGTCCGCGTGAGTGTGACCGTGCCTGCGGTTGCTGTTCGCACCGGTGGTCGCGGCGGCGTGTTGACGGCGTTGCCCTGGGTACTGGTCGCTGCGGCCGCAATCGCCGCGCCTTACGTGCTGACCAGCGGCTTCGGGCTGTCCTTATTGTGCCGGATGGGCATCGCGATCGTGTTTGCGCTGTCCTTCAACATGCTGCTCGGGCAGGGCGGCATGCTGGATTTCGGGCATGCGGTGTTCCTCGGGTTTGGCGGGTTCGCGGCCATGCATGCGATGCGGGCGGCGGGGGCGGGCTACTGGGTGCCGGCGCCGGTGTTGCCGCTGGTGGGCGCGGCGGGCGGGCTGGTGGTGGCCTTGCTGGCGGGGGCGGTTGCGACCAAACGGGGCGAGACGGCGTTCGCCATGATAACCCTCGGCCTGGCGGAACTGTTCGCCGCCGTGGTGCTCATGTTCCCCTCCGTCTTCGGCGGCGAGGAAGGCATTACCGGGGACCGGTCGGACGGCCCGGCGCTGTTCGGGTTCGACTTCGGCAGCCAGTTCCATGTGTATTTCCTGATCGCCGGGTGGGCGTTCGTCTGCGCCTTCCTGATGTGGCGCTACACCGCAACGCCGCTGGGCCGGCTGGCCAACTCGGTGCGCGACAATGCCGAACGGGTGGGCTTCATCGGCTATGACCCGGCGCGCATCCGCTTCCTGGTGTTCGCATTATCGGGGCTGTTCGCGGGCGTCGCGGGCGGGCTGCAGGCGCTGAACGATGAGATCGTGACTTCGGGCAACATCTCCTCCGAAGCGTCCGGGGCGGTGCTGCTGATGACGTTCATTGGCGGGGTCGGCACGTTCTGGGGGCCGGTGCTGGGCGCCATCCTGGTGACGTTCCTGCAGGTGGCGCTGTCCACCATCACCGATGCCTGGCAGCTCTATGACGGGCTTCTGTTCATCACCTTCGTGGTGTGGGCGCCGGGCGGGCTCTCGGGCATCATCCTGGCGCATGCGCCGCTGATCCGCGCCGGGCGCGCGGGCGCACTGGTGCCGTCCTACCTTGGGCAGCTTCCTGGCTTGCTGCTGACCGTCGCCGGGATCGTGTTTCTGGCGGAGATGGCGTTCCGGCTGCAGGCCGAAACCAACGGCGCCTCGGCCGGCACGATGTTCGGCATCGCGGTGCATCCGCACCAGCCCTGGCAGTGGTCGATCGGCGTCGTGCTGTTCCTGGGCGGGGCGCTGCTGCTGCGGCGGACCTGGCCGGCCGCGCGGGCCGCTTGGCAGGCGCAGGCCGCTGCATGACGGCTGCGCTCTCCATCCGTGACCTGCGCAAGAGCTTCGGCGCCACCGCGATCATCAAGGGCGTGACGCTGGATATCGCCGCCGGCGAACGCCACGCGGTGATCGGCCCTAATGGCGCCGGCAAGAGCACGTTCTTCCACCTGATCAGCGGGCGGTTCGCGCCCGATAGCGGGCAGATCCTGCTGGACGGGCAGGACATCACCGGCCTGCCGTCCCACGTGATCAGCCGCCGCGGGCTGTCGCGGTCCTTCCAGGTGACGTCGCTATTCCCGCGCATGACGGTGTTCGAGAACCTGCGCAATGCGGCGATGCAGTCCATGGGCGCGGGATACACGTTCTGGCGCGCCGTCAGCGGCTACGGCCCGCTGAACGCCCGCGCGCAGGAGATGCTGGAGCTGACCGGGCTGGGGCCGCGGCGGGATGTGCTGGCCGGCGCGCTCGCCTATGCCGACCAGCGCGCGCTGGAGATCGGCGTGGCCGTCGCCAGCGGCGCCTCGACCGTGCTGCTGGACGAACCCACGGCGGGGATGAGCCATGCGGAGACGGAGCGGGCGGTGGCGCTGATCCGCCGGGTCACCGAAGGCAAGACGCTGGTGATGATCGAGCATGACCTGGGCGTGGTGTTCGACCTGGCCGACCGCATCACCGTGCTGGCGGACGGGCAGGTGATCGCGTCCGGCGCGCCGGCCGAGGTGCGTGGCAACGCGGCGGTGCGGACCGCCTATCTCGGCACGGCGGCCGACACGCTGTGCTGAACGCAGCCCCGATGCTGGACGTGCAGAACCTGGACGCCTGGTACGGCAAGAGCCAGGTATTGCGCGGGGTGGATTTGCAGGTCGGCCGGGGGGAGATCGTGGCCATCCTCGGCCGCAACGGCGCCGGGCGATCGACCGCGCTGAAGGCGATCATGGGCGGGGTGGTGCGTAGCGGACGGGTGGTATTCGCCGGCGAGGATATCGGCCGCTTGCCGCCGCACGCCATCGCCAAGCGTGGACTGGGCTATGTGCCGGAGGACCGGGCGATCTTCCCGGACCTGACCACGCTGCAGAACCTGCTGCTGGGCGAGAAGAAGGGGCCGGGCGGTCCGTTCGGGCTGGCCGACGCCTACGCGCTGTTCCCGCGGCTGGAGGAACGCGCCGCCGCGCCGGCGGGGGCGCTGTCGGGCGGCGAGCAACAAATGCTGGCGATCTGCCGGACCCTAATGGGTAATCCGGCTTTGGTGATGGTGGACGAGCCGACGGAGGGTCTCGCGCCGCAGATGGTGGAGCGGGTGCGGGAGCTGCTAGTGGCGGTGGCTGCGCGGGGCACCACGATCCTGCTGGTGGAGCAGAAGCTGGCGATCGCACTGGCGATCTCGCGGCGATTGTATGTGATGGGGCATGGCCGGGTGGTGTTCGAAGGCACGCCCGCCGAGCTCGCCGCGGACGCAAATGTGCGCCGCGAATGGTTGGAGGTTTGACGGACATGGGCAGCATCAACGCGGTGGTCGATCTGCAGACGGACGGCGATGTGGCCGTGATCGTCATGGACAACCCGCCGGTGAACGCGCTCGGCCACGCGCTGCGCGTCGGGCTGATGCAGGCGTTCGAGCAGATCCGTCCGCACAAGGACATCAAGGCCGTCGTGTTGACCGGGACGGCGCGCGCGTTCTCCGGCGGGGCGGACATCACCGAGTTCGGCAAGGGCCAGCAGCACCCGATCCTGACCGAGGTGATCGCGGAGATCGAGGGCTTCGACCGCCCCGTGGTGGCGGCGATCCACGGCCTGGCGCTTGGCGGCGGGCTGGAACTGGCGTTGGGCTGCCATTACCGGGTGATTGCACCCGGCGCGAAGGTCGGGCTGCCGGAAGTGAAGCTCGGCATCCTGCCGGGCGCCGGCGGGACGCAGCGGCTGCCGCGGGTGATCGGCCCGGTGGCGGCGATGAAGGCGATCGTCGGCGGCACGCATATGCCGGTCGAGACGGTGCCGGGCCTGGCGGACGAGATGTGCTCGACGCGGGAGCAGGCGGTGGCGTTCGCCCGCAGCGTGGTCGGCAAGCCGCTCGCCCGCGTGCGGGATCGCGAGGACAAGCTGCTGGAGGCCCGCGCGAACCCGGCGTTGCTGGACGAAGCCGCCGCGCCGCTGCTGAAGCGCGCCCGCGGCCAGCGCGCGCCTGCGGCGTGCATCGAGGCGGTGCGCGCGGCGGTGACGACCACCTTCGACGAAGGGCTGAAGCTGGAGCGCAAGCTGTTCACGGAGCTGGTCGCCAGCGAGGAAAGCCGCGCCATGCGCCATAGCTTCTTCGCCGAGCGGGAGGCGCAGAAAGTGCCGGGCATGCCGGCGGGGCTGAAGGGCGCTCCCATCGCAAAGGCCGCCATCATCGGCGCGGGCACCATGGGCGGCGGCATCGCCATGTGCTTCGCCAATGCCGGCATTCCCGTCACCCTGGTCGAGGTGAAGCAGGACGCGCTCGACCGCGGCATGGGCGTGGTGGAGAAGAACTACCGCACCGCGGCCAGCCGCGGCTCGATGAAGGAGGAGGATGTCGCCAAGCGCATGGCGCTGTTCACGCCCACCACCGACTGGAACGCCATTGCCGACGCCGACGTGGTGATCGAGGCGGTGTTCGAGACTATGGACGTCAAGCGCGACGTGTTCACCAAGCTCGACGCGATCGCCAAGCCCGGTGCATTGCTGGCGTCCAACACCAGCACGCTGGACGTGGACCAGATCGCATCCTTCACCAAGCGGCCGGCTGACGTGGTCGGCATGCACTTCTTCTCCCCGGCCAATGTGATGAAGCTGCTGGAAATCGTGCGCGGCCAGCAAAGCAGCTACGAGGCGATCGCGCGCGCCCTGTCCATCGGGCGCACCATCGGCAAGGTGTCGGCCGTGGTCGGCGTGTGCGACGGCTTCGTGGGCAACCGCATGCTGCACAAGCGCTCGGCCCAGGCGGAGGCGTTGCTGCTGGAGGGTGCGACGCCGCAGCAGGTGGACGCCGTGGTGACCAAGTTCGGCTTCCCGATGGGGCCGTATGCGATGGGCGACCTGGCCGGGCTCGACGTCGGCTGGCGGATCCGGCAGGGCCGCGGCACGAAGGCGCCGATCAGCGACGCGCTGTGCGAGGCGGGGCGGTTCGGCCAGAAGACTGGAGCCGGCTACTACAAATACGAAGGCCGCACCCCGGCGCCGGACCCCGAAGTGGACCGCATCATCGCCGAGCAGCAGCGCAAGGTCGGCGTGAACCCGCGCACCATCTCCGACGAGGAGATTTTTGAGCGCATGTTCTACCCGATGATCAACGAGGGTGCCCGCATCCTCGAGGAAGGCATCGCGACCCGTCCGTCCGACATCGATGTGGTGTGGATCAACGGCTATGGCTGGCCAGTTTGGACCGGCGGACCCATGCACTACGCCGACACGGTGGGGCTGAAGCACATTGCGGAGCGGCTGGATGCGCATGCCGACCGCAGCGGGGACGAGACTCTGCGTCCGGCGGCGCTTCTGCGCCGGCTTGCCGACAGTGGCGAGGGGTTTGCCACCCAGACGAAAGCCGCCGCCTGATGGGGCGGCCGTTCGCCTGGGAAAAGTCATACCCGGCCAAACTGCGTTGGGACGCGCCGCTCACCATCACGACGCTGCCGGAGATGCTCGACACGGCGGTGGCCGCGTTCGGCGACAAACCGTTCATCGAGTTTCGCGGCCGGCGCATGTCCTTTCGCGAGTTTGGTGAGCGGGTGGATCGTGCAGCGGCCGGGTTCCAGGCGCTGGGCGTAGGGCCGGGCGTGTCGGTTGCGCTTTACCTGCCGAACACGCCGTATCACCCGATCAGCTTCTTCGGGATCCTGCGCGCCGGCGGTCGTGTGGTACACCTCAGCCCACTCGATCCGCCGCGCTCGCTGGCACGCAAGCTGACCGATAGCGGCGCGCGGATCATGGTGGCGCCGGATTACCCGGCGATGCTGCCGCAGGCGCTTGGACTGCTGGCGGACGGGCTGCTGGATAGGCTGATCGTCGGCGAGGATGCGGCGTGGGGGCCAGGCGTGCCGACGCAACCCGTTCCAGACGGCGATCGGATCCTGACGTTTGCCAAACTCAGCGAAGCCACTGCAACGACGCCTTGGCCGCAGGCCGATCCCTACGATGTGGCAGTGCTGCAATACACCGGCGGCACCACGGGGCTGCCCCGCGCGGCGATGCTCAGCCACGCCAATCTGACGGCGGCGACGTCGATCTACGAGGCCTGGTCGGAGGGCAACGACCTGGGCTGGCGGCCGGAGGACCGGGTGGTCGGCGTGCTGCCGCTCTTCCACATCTACATGCTGACAACGGTGCTGCTGCGCTGCCTCAAGGGCGGGGTGGAGATCATGCTGCGGCTGCGCTTCGACCCGGCGCAGACGCTCGATGACATCGAGAAAGGCCGTGCGACGGTCTTTGCCGGAGTGCCCACCATGTATATCGGCATGGCGGCGCAGCCGGGCCTGGAAAAACGGGATCTGTCGTCGCTGAGGGTGGCGAATTGCGGCGGTGCGCCGCTGCCGGTGGAAGTGGCGCACCGGTTCGAGGCTTTGACAAAGCACCGCGTCGGCGGCGGTTGGGGCATGACGGAGACGTCGCCGGCTGGAACGACGATACTGCCGAACACGGAGATGACGTCCGGCTTGATTGGCCTGCCGCTGCCGGGCATCGAGATGGATATCTGCGACCTGTCCGACCCGCATCGCGTGCTGCCGGCCGGCGAAACCGGCGAGTTGCGCATCCGCGGCCCGAACGTCACCAAAGGCTACTGGAACCGGCCGGAGGAGAACGCTACGGCCTTCGTGGACGGCTTCTTCCTGACCGGCGACATCGGCACCATGGACGAAGCCGGTAATTTCTACATTGTGGACCGCAAGAAGGACATGATCATCTCCGGCGGGTTCAACGTCTATCCGCGTATGATCGAAGACGCGATCTACGAGCACTCCGCGGTGGAGGAATGCACCGTCGTCGGCATCCCGGATGAATACCGCGGCCAGGCGGCCAAGGCGTTCGTGAAGCTGCGCGATGGCGCCGAGCCATTCACCGTCGAGGAGTTGCGGCTGTTCCTGGCCGACAAGCTCGGCCGTCACGAGATGCCAGCCGCCGTCGAGTTCCGCGATGCGTTGCCGCGCACTGCCGTAGGCAAGCTGTCCCGCAAAGAGTTGGCGGACGAAGAACAGGTCCGCGCACCAGATACTGTAAAGGTTCGAGCATGACTGATGCCGTGATCGTCTCCACCGCCCGCACGCCGATCGGCAAGGCGCAGCGCGGCGCGTTCAATCTGACCCATGGGGCGGATTTGGGCGGCCATGCCATACGTGCCGCGATGGACCGCGCCGGCATCGACCCGGCGAGCGTCGAGGACGTGGTGATGGGCTGCGCCAACCCCGAGGGCGCCACAGGCGGCAACATCGCCCGGCAGGCTGCCTTGCGCGCCGGTATCCCGCCGACCGCATCCGCGATGACGGTGAACCGGTTCTGTTCGTCCGGATTGCAGGCGATGGCGCTGGCGGCGGGGCGCATCATCAATGACGGCGCGCCGGTCGCAGTGGCGGGCGGGCTTGAGTCGATCAGCTTGGTCCAGTTCCACATGAACCAGTTCCACTACCGCGACGAATGGCTGATGGAGCACAAGCCGGACGTTTACATGCCGATGATCGAGACCGCGGACATCGTTGCGTCGCGCTACGGCATCAGCCGCGAGGCGCAGGACGAGTATTCGCTGGAAAGCCAGCGCCGCACCGCCGCTGCGCAACAGGCCGGCCGGCTTGCGCAGGAGATCGTGCCGATGACGGTCACCAAGGAAGTGGTGGACAAGGCGACGAAGGCGGTCAGCCAGGAGCAGGTCACGCTGACGTCGGACGAGTGCAACCGGCCGGACACGACCCTGGAGGGTTTGGCCAAGCTGAAGCCAGTGCGGGGCGAGGACCAATTCATCACGGCGGGGAATGCCAGCCAGTTGAGCGACGGCGCCTCGGCCTGCGTGATGATGTCGGCGGAGGAAGCGCAGCGGCTTGGGCTGACACCGCTGGGGATCTTCCGCGGCTATGCGACCGCCGGGTGCGAGCCGGACGAGATGGGGATCGGGCCGGTGTATGCGATTCCACGGCTACTGGAGCGCAAGGGGCTGAAGATCGAGGATATCGATCTTTGGGAGCTGAACGAGGCGTTCGCCAGCCAGGTGCTGTATTGCCGCGACAAGCTGGGCATCCCGAATGACCGGCTGAACGTCGATGGCGGGTCGATCGCGATCGGGCACCCGTATGGCATGAGCGGTGCACGGATGGCCGGTCACGCGCTGATCGAGGGCCGCCGCCGGGGTGCGAAATACGCGGTTGTCACCATGTGCATCGGAGGCGGCCAGGGCGCCGCCGGGCTGTTCGAGATCACGCATTAGAGGCTTGGCGGCTGGCCCCTCACCCCGGCCCTCTTCCGATGGGAGAGGGAGAAATAAACGACAGGACGCGACATGGACCTAAGTTTCACTCCCGAGGAACGCGCCTTCCGGCAGGAGATGCGCGACTTCTTCCGCACCCAGATTCCGGCTGAAATCCGCGCGAAGGCGGGCAAGGGTGAACACGTGTCCAAGGCGGACCTTGTCACCACGCAGCGGGCGATGAATGCCGCGGGGATTGCGGTGCCGCATTGGCCGGTGCAGTGGGGCGGCAAGGATTGGACGTCCGTTCAGTCCTACATCTGGCTGGATGAGATGCAGACAGCTTCGGTTCCGGCGCCGCTTGCGTTCAACACGTCGATGGTGGGTCCCGTCATCGCGCAGTTCGGCAGCGAGGAGCAGAAGCAGAAATACCTGCCCGCCACGGCCAATCTGGACATTTGGTGGTGCCAAGGCTTCTCCGAGCCCGGCGCCGGGTCGGACCTCGCCAGCCTGCGCACGACGGCGCGGCGCGAAGGCGACGAGTGGGTGGTAAACGGTCAGAAGACCTGGACCACGCTGGCGCAGTATGCCGACTGGATCTTCTGCCTATGCCGCACCGATCCGAATGCGGCGAAGCGGCAGGAAGGCATTTCCTTCATCCTGATCGATATGAAGACGCCGGGTATCTCCGTGCGCCCGATCCAGACGCTGGATGGCGGGCACGAGGTGAACGAGGTCTGGTTCGACGAAGTGCGGGTGCCCTACGAGAACCTGGTCGGGCAGGAAAACAAGGGCTGGGACTATGCCAAGTTCCTGCTCGGGAACGAGCGCACCGGCATTGCGCGCGTGGGCGTGTCCAAGGCCCGGCTGCTGCGGTTGCGGGAGCTGGCGAAGCTGGAGCGCATGGGCGACAAGCCGATGATCGAGGACCGGCATTTCAGCGAAAAGCTGACGGCCGTGGAGATCGAACTGCGTGCGCTGGAAATGACCCAGCTTCGCGTGGTGGCGAGCGAGCGTAACCACGCGAAGGGCAAACCTAACCCGGCGAGTTCCATCCTGAAGATCAAGGGCTCCGAAATCCAGCAGGCGACGACGGAGTTGCTGATGGAGTTGGTCGGGCCATACGCAATGCCATACACCGCCGAGAGCGAGGCCGAAGGCGATAACGACCCGATGTCGATCGGGCCGGATTACGCAGCCGAAGCGGCGCCCACCTACTTTAACTGGCGCAAGGTTTCGATCTACGGCGGGTCGAATGAAATCCAGCGGAATATCGTGGCAAAGGCTATCCTCGGGTTCTGAAAACCGACTCCCTCTCCTTGCGGGAGAGAGCCGAGCAGAACGGGACCATCGAGGTGAGGGCGGCACTCCTCACCCAGCCCTCTCCCGAAGGGAGAGGGTTTTTGAACAGAGGCTTGCGAATATGGACTTCGACCTGAACGACGACCAGCGCATGCTCAAGGACAGCGTGGACCGCGTGATCGCGGACAAGTACGGGTTCGAGCAGCGCAAAGGCTTCATGAAGGAGCCCGACGGCTGGAGCCGGGCGATGTGGGCGCAATTCGCCGAGCTGGGTGTGCTCGGCCTGCCCTTCGCGGAGGAGCATGGCGGGTTCGGCGGCGGCCCGGTCGAAACCATGATCGTGGCCGAGGCGATCGGGCGCGGGCTAGTGGTGGAGCCATACCTCGCGACCGTGGTGTTAGGTGGCGGGCTGATCCGGCGGGCGGGCGATGCGGCGCTGCAAGCGGAACTGCTGCCGCAGATCGCCGCCGGGGACCTGCTGCTCGCCTTCGCCCATGTCGAGCGGCAATCCCGCTACGAATTGCATAACGTGGCGACGATCGCCCGCAACGAGGGCGGGCGCTGGCGGCTGGAGGGCGACAAGGGCGTTGTGTTGCACGGTGACTGCGCCAACAAGCTGCTGGTGACGGCGCGCACCGCCGGTGCCACGCGGGACCGTGACGGCATCGGCCTTTTCCTGGTGGATGTACCGAGTGAGGGCGTGTCCGTGCGGGGCTACCCAACCCAGGACGGCCTGCGGGCAGCCGAAGTTTCGCTAGCGAACGCCACAGGCGTCCCACTCGGCGATCCGGCCGGCGCACTGCCGGCCATTGAGCGCGTGGTGGACGAGGCGCTCGCGTTTTTGGCGGCCGAGGCGGTCGGGGTCATGCAGTCGATGCACGAAAGCACTGTCGATTACATGAAGCAGCGCAAGCAGTTCGGCCGCGCGATCGGCGACTTCCAGGCGCTGCAGCACCGGGCGGTGGATATGTATGTGCTGCTCGAACAGGCGCGCTCGATGGCGTTGCTGGCGACGATGATGGCGGGTGAGGACGATGCGATGGAGCGCCACAAGGCGGCCGGTGCGGCGAAGGTCCAGATCGGACGCTCGGGACGCAAGCTCGGGCAGGAAGCCGTTCAGCTCCATGGTGGCATTGGCGTGACCATGGAATACATGGTCGGCCACTACTTCAAGCGTATGTCGATGATCGAACTGATGTTCGGCGACGCAGACACGCATCTGGCGCATCTAGCGACATCAGGCGGAGTGCTGGAGGCGGCCTGAGCCGCCTCCAGATCAGGCCCTTAGCGTTGGTAGCTGCCGTCCGGGGTGGTGGTCTGAGCTGCCGCGGCGGCCGCAGCCGCCCGGCGGCGCTGGACGACCGCCTCGTGATGGCCGACCGCACAGCCAGCCACTGCACCTAGCACCGCGTGGTGGCCGGCATAGTGCCCGGCGACTCCGCCCATCGCGCCGCCCGACACGCAGCCGATCGCTGCAGCGTCACGTGGCAGTGCCACGGCGCCCGCGCCGACAAGGATCGTGAGAGCCATCAATGACTTCATACTGTTTGCTCCTTACTGCTGGGGCGCTTGCGGCGCCGGCTGGCTGGCCGCCGCCGCCGCATTACGCTGGTTCTTGACGTTCTCATGATGGCCGACCGCGCAGCCGGCGGCCGCGCCGAGCACGCCGTGATGGCCGGCCACATGGCCTGCAACACCGCCCATCGCCGCACCGGAGACGCAGCCGATGGCGTAGGCGTTGTTCGGAAGTGCGGCAGAAGCCATCGCAGCGGCTGCCACCAATGCAAGTGTGAATTTCATAGTCTGCTCCAGGGGTAACACCGGTATCTAACGCCAGCCCCCATCCAGCGTTTTGTTACGCCGCTGCGGTTTCGATGAAATGTCGTCCGTATTGGGTGCGCAATGCCAATTTATTGATCTTGCCCGTGGCGGTATGAGGCAACTCATCCACGGCCAGCACGCCGTCGGGCAGCCACCATTTCGGCACATGCCCATCATAGCTGGCCAACAAGGCCGCCGGGTCGATGGTGCGGCCGTCTTTGGGGACAACCAGCAGCAGCGGCCGTTCGTCCCATTTCGGGTGAATGGCCGCGATGATCGCTGCCTCCTGCACGTCCGGATGCGCCACCGCGATGTTCTCGAGCGTGATGGAGCTGATCCACTCACCGCCCGACTTGATGACGTCCTTCGAGCGGTCCGTGATGGTCATGAAGCCGTCGCGGTCGATGGTGGCGACATCGCCGGTGGCGAACCAGCCATCCGCGTCGGCGCCGCCGGACGCGTTGCTCCCGTAGTAGCGGTCGCACACCCAGTGGCCGCGCACCATCAGGTCTCCGAACGCGACGCCGTCCCAGGGCAGGGATACTCCGTCACCATCTACGATCTTCATCTCCACGCCGTAGATGCCGCGCCCCTGGTTGCGGCGGCGCTGCACGACCGCCTCCTCAGTCATCGCGTCCTCGCCCGCCTTCGGCTTGTTGTAGGTGCCGAGCGGGCTCATCTCCGTCATGCCCCAGGCGTGATCGACGCGGATACCGTATTCCTTGGCGAATTGCTCGATCAGCACGGGTGGGCACGCTGAACCGCCTATGACCAGCGAGCGAACGGTTTCGAGCCGCGTCCCGGTCGTGCGGAGGTGCTGGAGCAGGCCGAGCCAACTGGTCGGCACACCGGCCGACAGGGTCACACGTTCCTCATTCATCATGGCCGCGAGGCTGGCGCCGTCGAGGTGGCGGCCGGGCATGATCAAAGCCGACCCGGCCATCGGCGCTGCGAACGGCGTGCCCCAGGCATTGACGTGGAACATAGGGACGACCGGCATCACCCGGTCGCTGGCGCGCAGCCCGAATACGTCGGCCATGTTGACGGCGTAGGCGTGCAGCACGGTTGAACGATGGCTATACAGAACGCCTTTGGGCCGCCCGGTCGTGCCGGAGGTGTAGCACAGCCCGGAGGCGCTGCGCTCGTCGAGCTGCGGCCAGGCGTAATCCTCGTCGGCCGCCGCCATCAGCGTTTCGTAGCAGTGCAAGGTCTGGCCGGCCGCGAGTTTGACCTCCGGCATGTGCGCCTCGTCCGTCATCATCACGACATGGCGCAGGTTGATGCGCGGGGCGAGCGCCTCCAGCAGCGGAACGAAGCTGGTTTCGGCGAACAGGATGGCATCGCCCGCGTCCTCGATGATGAAGGCGATGTCGTCCACGCCAAGGCGCGGATTGATGGTGTGGTACATCGCGCCCATGCCGGGTGCCGCGTGATAGACTTCCAGATGGCGATAGCCGTTCCAGGCCAGCGTCCCGACCCGGTCGCCTTCCTTGACTCCCAGCCGTTGGAGCGCGCGGACCAGGCGGCGCATGCGGCGCTCGGTGTCGGCGTAGTTGGTGCGATGGACCGTGCCCTCGACCGTCTTGGAGACGATCTCGGTATCGGGGTGGTTGCGGGCCGCGTGCTCGATCAGCGACGACGTAAGTAGCGGACGGTTTTGCATCAGGCCGAGCATGGATCCTCCCGCGCCGGGCTTGGGCCGGCGTTTGAGGGAGGATCATAACGATGCTTCGGGGTCAGGGAACAACTCAATCTGCGACGCCCGGCCAACTTCGTCAGTCGTGTTTGGCGATGAAGGCCTTGATGCGGGGGGCGATTTCATTGCGGAAGCGGGCGCCGTTGAACAGGCCGTAATGCCCGACCTCCGGCTGCTCCCAATGTTCGTGCTTTTCGCCGTCCAGGTTCGGCGTCATCGCATGGGTGACGCGCGTCTGGCCTAGGCCGGAGATGTCGTCACGCTCGCCCTCGATCGTCATGATCGCGGTGCGGGTGATCGCGGCGGTTTCGACCGGCCGGCCACGCGACACCATGGTGCCGCGTGGCAGCGAGTGCTGCAGGAACACGGTGTCGATGGTTTGCAGGTAGAACTCGGCCGATAGATCCATCACCGACCGGTATTCATCGTAAAACGCCCGCTTCGAGGCGAGCGATTCGCCGTCGCCGTCCACCAGGTGGGTGAACATCTTCCAATGCGCTTCCATGTGGCGGCCGAGGTTCATCGACATGAACCCGGCGAGCTGCAGGAAGCCCGGATACACGCTGCGCATGAAGCCGGCATTCCCGAACGGCACCTGGTGGACGACGTTGCGCTTGAACCACGCCAGGTCATGCTTCTTGGCGAAGGCGTTCACCTCGGTCGGCGCTTCCCGCGTGTCGATCGGTCCGCCGATCAGCGTGATGGACCGCGGGGTCATCGCGTTGGCGTCGGCGTTCATCAGGGCGGTGCTGGCCAGCACCGGCACGGCCGGCTGGCACACCGCGATGATATGCGTGTTCGGGCCGAGGTGTTCGACGAAGGTGCGGACGTAGTCGATGTAGTCGTCCAGGTCGAAGCGCGCCGCGGTCAGCGGCATGTCCTTCGCGTCCTGCCAGTCGGTGATGTACACATCGTGGTCGGGCAGGAATGCCTCGACGGTGCCGCGCAGCAGGGTGGCGAAATGGCCGGAGAGCGGCGCCACGATCAGCAGAGTGCGATCCGCCGGGCGATCCGCCATGCGCTTGAAGTGCAGCAGGTCGCACCAGGGCAGGCGGAGTGCGACTTCCTCCATCACCTCCACCGGCTCACCGTCGATGATGGTTTGCGTGTGGCCGAAAGCGGGTTTCACGAAGATGCGCGTGGTGTGCTCGAAGCTGTCGAGCGCCGCCGCGGTCACGCGGCCGAACGGCGTCTGGCGCATCGGATTCTCGGGCATGTCCATGAAAGACAGGGCGCTGGTGACCATGGCGCGCATCGGTTGGAGTGCCATCCGTTGCAGGTCGTACATCTGGTAAAGCATCATGGTTTGGTCTCAACGCTCCCTAAGGGCTGGCTGGCACGGAAGATGGCGAACAAGGCACGGGCGACGACCTCCGGCGGGTCGCCATCGGGCCGGAACCAGGTTAGCGCCCAGTTGAGCGCCCCCAGCAGGGCCAGCCGGAACGGTCCGGGTTCGACACCCGGCGGCAAATCCACTTCGGCGACGAGGCGGCGGAACACCGCTTCGTAGCGGTCCCGCTGCGCGACCAATTGCGCCTGCATGGCGCCCGACTGTTTCGGGCCATCCACGACGACTGCGGCGAGTACGCCTTCAATCAGCAACTGGCGCAAATGGGCGGCGGCCGCAGCCTCCAGGCGGTCCCATGGGCCGGTTTCGGCAGCGACGGCTTCTTCAACGGCGGCGATCGAACGGTCGATCGCTTCGGCATGAACTGCAGCGAGCAACGCCTCTTTCGATGCGAAATGATAATAAACGGAGCCTGGCAGCATGCCAACAGCCGTCGCGATGTCCCGCATCGACGTCCGTTCGTAACCGCGGGCGCCGAAGAGCAAGGCGGCTTGCTGCAGGATGTCTTGCCGGCGGCTGTCAGGGCGGAGCGTGTCCAAAGGCAAGCAGATCATCCCGGAAATCTACCAAACAAGCGTTTGGTGAACTTCCATTAAAGGCAAAGTTGTCGGAGGGCTAGTGCTGCAATGCACACAAGATTTCGTGCCAGGCGTGTAGGCAGGCCATAGCTCGCGCAGTCAGCCCGTCTAGTCCAAGGCAGCGTGAGCGTCGGCGGGCGCCGCAGCGTTGCGCTCGGGGCGGCGCAGCAGGAACAGTAGAAGAACCGTCGGCGCAGACGTCAGCAGCATCAGCTTGAAGTCGTCCAAATAGGCAATGATCGTCGCTTGCTGGTTGATCAGGCTGTCGAGCAGCACGGCGTTGGCAAACGGCTCGTTCAGCATTTGCGTATTGACCAAGCCGCCGGGCACCACGACCGGGGCCGCGCCGGGAACCGGGTTCAGCATCTGCTGCACCCAACCGCCCCCCTGCAGGGCGCGATTGAACGGCGTGATGCCCTGCGCCAGGTTGGCGTGCATCACTTGTATGTTGCGCGCCAGCATGGTGGAGGTGACGGACACGCCCATCGCGCTGCCGACGTTGCGGAACAGGCTGAGCAGCGCCGTCCCGTCCGTGCGCACCGCCGGCGACAGGGTCGCGAACGCCACCACCTGCAGCGGAATGAACACGAAGCCGATGCCGGCGCCCTGCATGATGATGTTGACGATCACCGTCCCCTGCGAGACGTCCGGCGTCCAGCCGGTCATGCCCCAAAGCGAGGTGCACAGCAGCAGCACGCCGAAGGCCATGATCTTGCGTGGATCGACCCGGCTCGACAGCCGTCCGGCGATCATCATCGCACCCATCGTGCCGACGCCGCGCGGGGCGAGCAGCAGGCCGGCCGCCTCGACCGGGTAGTTCGCCAGGGTCTGCAGCCAGGGCGCCAGCAGCGCGGACGTCGCCAGCAGCAGGACCCCGACGGAGAACATCACCACGAAGCTCACGACCAGGTTGCGGTCGCGGAACACCGCCGGGGCGATGAATGGGCGGTCCGATGTCGCCATGTGGACCACGAAAAGATACAGGCCCAAGGCGGCCAGCACGGCCTCGACCACCACCTCGCGCGAGCCGAACCAGTCCAAGGTCTCGCCGCGGTCGAGCATAAGCTGGAATGCGCCGATGCCGATCGCGAGCACGGCGAAACCGGTCCAGTCGAACTTCATCTCTCCGCTGGAATCGCCCTTGGGCAGGAACAGCGCCATCCCCATCGTGGCGAGGATGCCGAACGGCAGGTTGACGTAGAACACCCAGCGCCAGTTGTACATTTCAGTGAGGTAGCCGCCGAGCGTAGGCCCGAGGATGGGGCCGACCATGACCCCCATGCCCCAGATCGCCATCGCCGATCCGCGCTGCTCCGGCGGGTAGATGTCGAGCATGGTCGCCTGCGACAACGGCACCAGGGCAGCGCCGAACATGCCCTGCAGCAGGCGGAACAGCACCATCTGTTCGAGCGACTGCGCGACCCCGCAGAGCATCGATGCCACAGTGAAGCCGACCAGGCAGGTGAGAAACAGGTTCTTGCGGCCGAACCGCGCCGACAGCCAGCCGACCGGGGCCGTCATGATCGCTGCGGCGACGATGTAGGAGGTCAGCACCCACGTGATCTGGTCCGACGTGGCAGACAGGCTGCCCTGCATGTAGGGCAGCGCCACGTTGGCGATGGTGGAATCGAGCGCCTGCATCAGCGTCGCCACCATCGCGCACACCGTGATCAGCGTGCGGTTGGGAACCCGGTCCATCCTACCAGAGGTCGTGCAGGCTGCGCGTGTGTCCGGTGTCGATGCTGGCGACCACGCTCATACCCGCGCGCAACGCCGGGTCACCGGGCTTGCGGTCCACCAGGATGCGCAGCGGGATGCGCTGCACGACCTTGACCCAGTTCCCGGAGGCGTTCTGCGCTGGAAGGATCGAGAACTGCGTGCCGCTGCCGGCCGAGATGCTCTCAACCTTGCCGTTCCAGACCCGGCCGGGATAGGTGTCGATGGTGACTTGCACCGGGTCGCCGGGCTGCACCCAGGTCAGTTCCGTCTCCTTCGGGTTGGCGTCGATCCACACATGGTCGGTGGAGATGAGGCCGAAGGCGGAGGTGCCGGCGGGCAGGAACATGCCGGGTTGCAGCAACGGCACCTGCGTGACGATGCCGTCGAACGGCGCACGCACGACAGTGTCGGTCAATTGGCGCTGCGCTTCATCGAGGCGCGCCTTGGCCTGCAGGAACGAGGGCAGGGTGGTGATGTCCACGCTCGGGTTGCCGTTCAACCGTGCGAGCTGCACCTGGGCGGCGATCGTGCTGGACGCCACGCCTTGCTGGTCGGACGACAATTTGAAGCGCGCGTCATCGTAGGCTTGGCGCGGCAGGTCGCCACGGCCGACCAATGCGTTGTAGCGGTCGTATGTGGCCTGGTCCGCCTGCACCTGCGCCGCCTTGGAGGCGGTGTCCCGCAACATCCGCTCATAGTCGCGCCTCTGCGCATCCAGCGTCAGGCGCGTCTGTTCCAGGTCGGCTTTCGCGGACTGGACGGCGATTTGCATCTGCCGCGGGTCGAGCCGGAACAGCACGTCGCCTTGCTTGACCACCTGCCCTTCATGCACCGGGATCTCGAGCACCTCGCCCGATACGTCGGTCGAGAGCGCGACCTTATCGGCATTGGTGTAGGCGTTGTCGATGGACACCCACCGGCCGCCGCTGAGCCACAGAGACCCGGCGCCGACGGCGACCACCGCGATGCCGCCGAGCATCAGCACGCCACGCAGCGTCTTGCGAAAACTGGCACGCGAGCGGGCCTTCGGCGCTTCGACGGCGAGGTCGCGGGCGTGGACGGCGGTAGCTTGCGACATTCAGGCGACTTCCTTGGTTCGTGTTTGGCGCTCGGCGCTCAACAGGCATTTCAGCCGGGATAATTCATCGAGCAGGCGATCCTGCGCGGCGGCGGGCATGCCTTCGGTCAAACCGCCGGTCATGGCGGCGCGATGGACATGTATCTCGGCCAATACGGGGCGGGCGGCGCCGGTCAGGTGGAGGCGCCAGATGCGCCGGTCGGCCTCGTCGGGGCGGCGCTCGACCACGCCGCGGCGCTCCAGCCGGTCCACCAGCCGGGCTACGGTGATTGGCTCGACTTCCAGCAGTTCGGCCAATTCGCGTTGCGACAGGCCGGGTTTGCGCTCCAGCCACAGCAGGATGCCCCACTGTGCACGGGTCATGCCGTGCGACTTGGCCCGGCGGTCCGCCTCGGTGCGCAGCAGGCGGCCGACATCGTTCAGCAGGAAGAGCAGGTCGCGGGAGTATTCCATGCGAGCCAGACTATGATAACGTGCGTTACGATAAGCTAGCCCTCTAATGCATGGCACCGGTGTCGCTGACGAATAGCGGAACTGGAACGGCTGCGGGTTTCGCTGACGCCTGGGCACCGATATGAGGGACCATGCTGCGCAAGTTCTTCGCCTATTACCGCCCGCATCGCCGGCTGTTCGCGCTGGATTTCGGGTGCGCCATCCTGACCGGTCTGCTCGAACTCGGCTTTCCCATGGCTGTGCGCGGTTTCGTGGACCAGTTGTTGCCCAGCCGCGACTGGACGATCATCCTGATCGCGTCGGCGGCGCTGCTGGCGGTGTATCTGATGAATACGGCGCTGACGGCGGTGGTGGTGTATTGGGGCCACCTGCTCGGCATCAACATCGAGACGGAGATGCGGCGGCGAGCCTTCGACCACCTGCAGAAGCTGTCATTCTCGTTCTACGACAACAGCAAGACCGGCAACCTGATCACCCACGTCACCAAGGACCTCGAGGATGTGGGGGAGGTGGCGCATCACGGGCCGGAGGACCTGTTCCTCGCCATCATGACATTCCTCGGCGCGTTCGCGCTGATGTTCGCGATCAATACCGATCTTGCCTTGCTGACCACGGTCATCACCCCGATCGTGACGATCGTGTCCACGCGGTACGGGACACGGATGACGCACAACTTCCGCGCCCTGTTCCGCCAGGTCGGCGCGTTCAATGCGCGCATCGAGGAGAATGTCGGCGGGATGCGCGTCGTGCAGGCCTTCGCCAACGAGGAGCATGAGCGGCGGCTGTTCGCGGTTGAGAACTCCCAGTATCGGAACACGAAGCTGCAGGCCTACCGGCTGATGGCGGCGTCCAGCTCGATCACCTATCTGGGCATGCGGCTGACGCAGATGGTGGTGATGGTGGCCGGCACGTGGTTCGTGTTGCACGGGCAGTTGTCGGAAGGCGGGTTCGTGTCGTTCCTGCTGCTGGTCGGCGTGTTCCTGCGGCCCGTGGACAAGATCAACGGCGTTCTGGAGAGCTATCCCAAGGGGATCGCCGGGTTCCGCCGCTACCTCGAGTTGCTGGCGGTGGAACCTGACATCGTGGATGCGCCAGGCGCCAAGCCGGCCGGCCCGCTGCGCGGGGACATCCGGTTCGAGCAGGTGACGTTCGGCTATGGCGGCGGGCGCACGGTGCTGCGCGATATCGACCTGGCGGTCGCGGCGGGAGAAACGGTGGCCTTCGTCGGGCCGTCCGGCGCGGGGAAGACGACGCTGTGCTCGCTGCTGCCGCGGTTCTATGAGCCGCTGTCGGGCCGCATCACGATCGACGGCATCGATATCCGCACGATGACGCTGGCGTCCTTGCGCAGCCAGATCGGGATCGTGCAGCAGGACGTGTTCCTGTTCGGCGGCACGATGCGCGAGAACATCGCCTATGGCCGGCTGGGTGCGACCGAAGCCGACATCCTTGATGCTGCCCGGCGGGCACAATTGTCCGAGGTGATCGACGCCCTGCCGGCGGGGTTGGACACGCTGGTGGGCGAGCGGGGCGTGAAGCTGTCCGGCGGACAGAAGCAGCGCCTGGCGATCGCGCGCATGTTTCTCAAGAATCCGCCGATCCTGATCTTGGATGAGGCGACCAGTGCGCTCGATACCGCTACGGAGCGGGCGGTGCAGCGGGCGCTGACCGACTTGGCGGCGGGACGCACCACTCTGGTGATCGCGCACCGGCTGGCGACCATCCGCAACGCCGACCGTATCGTGGTGGTGGATCGCAACGGCGTTGGCGAGCAAGGCCGGCATGGCGAGCTGATTCAGGCAGGCGGCATGTACCAGCGGCTGCACGAGGCGCAGTATGGCGAGGTGATCTGAAGCGATGGCAACGACCCGTCTCACCTTAGGCCGCCGTAGCGCGCTGGTCTTGGCGCCAGCCCTGCTCGTGGTCCCTCGCGCAAGGGCGCAAACGCCGGAAGCCCCGCCGCGGCCGAGTACCCCAGCCGTGACCACGCCGCCGGAGATCGCGAGCCCGCCACCGCCGCCGCGGATGGCCCCGCCCGCGTCGCCGATAACGGCGATCGACAGGACCAAGATTTATTACTTGTTCTTTGACCAGGGGATCGATGTCGCGTCCATGCGGGCGCTTCGCCGCCAAATGGCCCTGCTTGTCGAGGCGGGTGTGACGGAAATCCACCTCGTGATCGATTCACCCGGCGGCCTGATCGAGCCGGTGCTGATCACCTACAGCTTCCTGCGGTCCTTGCCGGCCCGGATCGATACGCATGCCCAGGGGTTCGTGCAATCGGCGGCGAATGTTTTGTTTCTGGCGGGAGAGACGCGTACTGCGGACCGCAACGCCCGCTTCATGTTCCACCCGGTGCGCCTGCCGGTGACTGGCAACCTCAGCGAGCAGGATATCAGGGACCGCGTCACGGACGTGGACACGCTGAGCGCGACGGTGCGGCAGATCTACCGCGACCGCACCACGATGACCGATCAGGAGGTCGAGAAGTTCAGCGCCGGGCAGGTGTTCTACACGGGCGAGCAGGCGGTGAAGAGCGGCATCATTCAGTCGGTCGAGGATCTGAAGCTGCCGGGCGAGCAGAGGGCGAAGATCATCTTCCTGGATTAGCGGGACGGAGAATTTGTGTCAGCCCGCCCAAGGTTCGTCAGGGCTGGAAACGCGTTCTTAACCTCGGCGCGTGACACTCCGCTCCATGCCAGCCGTGGTTCTTTCGGGTGCCTTGTTCGCGTCGCGTCGCGGGGCGGCGGCGTTAGAGTTTGCTGTCGTTTGCGTGCCGTTCCTGGGGCTCCTGCTCGGGACGCTGGCGGTGGCGTTCGATCTGTATCTGCAGTTCGCGCTGGACTATTCGCTGCAGGAAGCGGTGCGGCAGGTGCAGCTTGGGAAGGTTGCGCCTACGACGACGGCGGCGACTTTTACCGGAACGGTGTTCTGCCCGGTGTTTGCGCTGTTCGCACCATGCGACAGCTTGCTGATTTCGGTGCAACCGGTCACGGACTACTATTCAGCGGCCGTTGTGTCGGGAAAGGCTCAGCCAACGGCGTTCTGCGTGGGTGTGCCTGGGCAATTGATGTATGCGCGGGCGGTGTATCAGGCGCCGGTGCTGGGCACGATCTATCCCCTGGTCGCGGCTGTGACCGGGCCGGGGTCCAGCGGCTCCGCCATCGTGTCGGCAGCGGCGTTTGCCAATGAGAACCCGGCCGGGGCGGCGGTGCCCCCGGTGGCGGGATGCTGACATTGCTGAAGTCCCGGCGCGGGCTCGCGGCGATCGAGTTTGCGCTGCTGCTGCCGGTGCTGACGGCGGTGCTGTTCGGCGTCGTCGATCTTTCGCTCGGCGTCGTCATGTCGCGCCGGCTGACCGTCGCGGCGCAGGAAACAGCCACCATCGCATCGACCATGGCGGTGCAGGCGGGGAGTTTGAACGTCATCACGGGCGCTCAGGCCTGGCAGGCGAGCACGGCGCCGTTCGCGTTGTTTCCGTTGTGGCGCGCGTCGCCGTCGTCCGGCAGCTTCGCGATCACGCTGTCGGCGGTGAACTTCACCACCGCCGCATCCTGCAAGACAGGCTGCACCTATGCCGCGGCGGTCGCCTGGAGTGCGGCGAACCCGGCTGGGCAACCCGAGTTGCGCGCCTGCGGCAGTTTGGCCGCGGTGCCGAACACTTCGCCGAGCAGCCTGGCCAATTTGCCAGCGGGCCTGTTCGGCGCGACCAGCGTGCTGGTGGCGGATGTGTCGAGCGTTTATGTGCCGATGTTCACCGGCGTGTTCGTGGGCGATGTGCCGATGTTGCGCTCGGCCTACGTGTCGCCGCGCATCTATAACGGCGTCAGCCTGTCGGGCGCCTTTCCTGGGCCGTTCGTCCGATGCCCGGCGCCTGCCGCTTGAGGCTGGGTCGCCGCGGCAACGTCGCCTTGATCACGGCCTTGCTTGCCGTGCCGCTGCTTGGGCTGACCAGCCTGGCCGTGGATTTCGGCAATGCGACCGTGGCGCGCGCCCGGCTGGATGAAGCCGCCGACTCGGCGGCGCTGCTTGCGACGACGGTTGCGTCGGACCAGTTCCTCGCCGGGTCGGTGGCGCCCGCCGCGGCCGGGCAGGCCGCTGGAGTGCAGCGGTTCGCCGGGCAGGCGGGCGCCATGGCCAATGTCGTGGTACAGCCGGTCAGCATTACCGTGGCGCAGAGCGGCGGCGTGTTCAACGCAAGTGTCGCCTACCATGGCGCCTACACCACCATGCTCGGCGCGATCCTGGGGGTCGGCAGCATCGCATTGGACGGCGCGTCGTCCAGCAGCCAGTCGGTCAAGCCCTACGTGGACATCCAGGTGCTGATGGACGTGTCGTCGTCCATGACGATCGCCGCCACCGCGGCTGCGCAGTCCGCAATGCAGACGCTGACGGCTGCGTACAATCCTACGGGGGTGCTGCCGGGCAACGTGATCCGGGGTGAGGCATGCGCCTTCGCATGCCATTGGTCCACGACCGGCAATGACTTCCTGGCCCTCGCGCGGGCAAACGGCATCCAATTGCGGATCGACGTGCTGAGCGCCGCAGTGGGGAACCTCATCACCACGATCGCCGCGCTCAACACGGACTCGGTGTTCCGCCTCGGCCTGACCACCTTTGCCGAGCGTTTCGCCCAGATCTACCCGGTGAGCGGCAACATCGCGGGAGCTGCGGCGGCGCTGTCGCAGATCGGGCCGGACATCAACGACTGCAGCAACAACTGCCCGGAAACGTATGTTCCCAATGCGATGGCCAGCATCGCCGCCATCACCACGCCGTCCGGCAACGGTGCGACGCAAGCGACGTCCCAGAAGTTCCTGTTCGTCGTGAGTGACGGCGTGATCGACCAATATACGGGCAACAACCGTGTGATCCGCCCGGTGGCGGCGGCCGATTGCGCGGCGGCCAAGGCGAAGGGCATTACCATCCTGACGCTGTACACGCCCTACCTGCCGTTGATGAACAATGGCTTCTACCTGGCTTACGTTTGGCCTTATCAGAACATGCCGGCGCCGGACCAGGTGCAACAGGGCCTGATGGCCTGCGCGTCGTCACCCACGCTGGCGTTCACCGCGACCAGCGCCAGCCAGATCGATGCCCAGTTGCAGGCGATGCTGTCAGCGGTGCTGCAGACGTCAGGGCATCTGACGCAGTAGCTATTGCTCCATCGCAACGACGGCCGGCTTGCCGTCCTTCACGCCGAGTATGTCGAGCGGCGTGTGCGCGTGGTTGTGGTCGTCGGGCGCGTAAGTGCCGCCGAGCAAGGATGGCATGGTGGTGGTCTTCAGCGCCGCCTCCACGGCCTCCGGCGTGTCCGTGCCGGCGCGCTTGATCGCGTCCGCCGCCAGCAGCGTCGCTTCATAGACGAAGAACGACCGTTGCGTTGGCGTCAGGCCGGTATGGGCGCGATAGGCGGCAACGAAATGCTGCACGGCGGGGATCGGCGACAGGGGCGTGAACACGGCCACGCTGGTCAGCTTGCCATTCCCGGGCAAGGCGGCGATGGCTGCGCCCAGCTCCAGCCGGCCAGTGACCGCGACGTCCCAGCCGCTTGCGGCAACGGCCTTGAAGAACGGCTGGGCGGATGGGCCGAGCACGCTCAGCACCTGTTCGGGCGCCAATTCCTTCAGCTTGGCGACGATCGGCGCCATATCCGTGGTGCCGGCCGGAACGATGAGGGACGTCAGCACGTGGATGCCCATATCCCCCGCGACCCGGCCGAAGCCCACCACGTTGGCGCGGCTGAAGCCGTTATCGTCGCCGATGACGGCGATCGAGGTCACGCCCTGCTGCTTCAGATAGCCCAGCAATCCACGGGCGATGTCGAGTTCCGAAGGGATGGTCTTCCATGTGTAGGCATTGCCGCCCACGCCGGACGCATCCACGAAATCCTGCCCGGCGGAGGTCGCGATAATCAGGGGGACCTTGGCGTCCTGCACCACCGGCTGGATGGCGTGCGTCACGGGCGTGCATAGCGCGCCGATGATGACAGGCACATGCTCCTGCTCGATCAGGCGCTTGGTGGCGGGAACGCCTACCTTCGGATCGCAGGCATTGTCGGCGTAGAACGCCTCAACCGGGCGGCCGAGCACGCCGCCCGCCTGGTTGATCTGGTCCAGCGCCAGTTGCGCGCCGTACTGCTCCGACTGGCCGCGGTCGGCGTATTGGCCGGACAGGATCGTGGTGATGCCGATCTTCACCGGCTCGGCCGCCAACGCGGGGCTGGCCGCGAGTAGCGCGGCGGCGAGAGCAATGCGGTTCATCGGCGGCCTCCCTGAGCGTTACGAGGCTGGTATAACAGAAATCCGCTGGAGTTGATGACGGTTATCCCGCGCTCCCCGAAGCGGCGCAGCGTGGCGGCGATGCTGCCGCCATTCTCGTGGCGCGGTCGTTCTCCTGGAAGGCGGAGTAACTGTCGATACCGGGCCGGAAGCCCTTGCGGACGATCAGCTCGACCCGGCGCGTATCCAGCCCGGGATGCAGCGCGGCCCCTGCCGTGCCCTGCAGTGCATGGTCCAGCCACAAGGTTTGCGGACCGTAGGCCAGCGAAACCACGTCGTAGGCGTGGCGCTGGCACCACGGCATCGCCGTCCGGCACCGGCAACTCGCCGCCGGGCATGAACGTCGGCTGCACGTCGATGATGCCGAGCATGTCCATCGGAGTACCTCCTGTTTCGTGGGCTAAGGCTGTGGTGCGCCGGCAGGCAGGCGTGCTTCCGCACGCCGCAGGAGAGTGCGCAACATCGTGTTCGCGCCGCGCCGCGCCTGATGCAGCAGCGCCTTTGCCTCCGCCAGATTGCCTTGCGCCGCCATCGCGTTCGCGCGCGCCATCGCCACCAAGGCGGCTTCCGGTGGCCCGGATGGCGGCGGCGTGCCCTCGATCAATGCGAGCGCCTCAGCTGGCCGGCCCAGCCGGGATAGCACGTTGGCGCGTCCCAGCCGCCGGATCGGTATCGCGTTGCCGGCTGCCGCATCGCGCGTCCACTCGTCGAGTTCATCCAGTGTCGCGTGACAGTTCGGGTAGAGCAAGGCGAGGCCGGCCAGCAGGTCACGCGCGAGCCACTGCTCGACGAAGTTCAACTCGTACGTCTCCAGCAGCATCCGGGTGCTGAGGAAACTGTCCAGCGCGGCCCAATCGTCGCGCACCCGGTCGGGACGGACGGCGTGGAACATCAGGATGAGCCCAGCCGGCGTCTGCTTCGGCAGCCGAGTCCCCGCGGCAACGACGAGCGTAGACAAGGCCGCGTAGGCCTGTTCGGCTTCGGAAACACCTCGGCCGCGCAGCAGATGGAGCACCTGATACCCATCGGACCGCCGCATGACGCCGGCCCGCCGGTATCGGTAGGGAAGGAGCGAAGACACAGCAATGATAAGTTGCCCATAGATCATCACCCACCAATCGTCGTAGGTGAGAAAACGAAACGGAAGCGCTCCGTAAAGCACGCCCGCGAGCAGCAAGTTTACAGCCGGCCCCGCGGCCGCGCAGGCAGCGCCAGCAAGCCGCTGGCTGGCCATGAGGTGATAACGCAAGACCGACCCGCTTAGTGGGAGCAGGCGGAATACCAGCCACATACCGGCCAACTGCATGCGGGCCAGGATCGGGCCTGATCCAAGCGTCAGCACGTAGGGCCGAAGGCCGGCAAGCCGCCCCGCAACGGCGTGTCCTGCCTCGTGCAGCAAGACGCCAAGGATGATGCTGAGGAGGAATGTGACTTCGCTCCGCAGGAGTGCAGGCAAGAAATCCATGGCCATAGTGTGGGACAGATCGTGGCCTTGGGTCACGCCCGGCCCCTTCGCGCAGTGGAGACAGCCAGGCGTTCAACGCGTAAGCTGCGGGAACGATGCGCTATATCTCCACCCGCGGGAACGCTCCCGCTCGCGACTTCGCCGGGGTTTTGCTGGCCGGCCTGGCCGAGGATGGCGGGCTGTTCGTGCCCGAAACCTGGCCCGCCTGGTCGCATGCCGATTTGCGCGCCCTCCGCGGACTGCCCTATGCGGAGCTTGCCGCCCGCGTGATGCAGCCCTTCATCGGTGACGCCGTGCCGTTTGCGACGCTGCAGGCCATGTGCCGCGACGCCTACGCCGGGTTCGCGCACCCGGCGGTCGCGCCCCTGGTCCAGTTGGACACGAATCTCTGGTCGCTCGAGCTGTTCCATGGCCCGACATTGGCCTTCAAGGACATCGCGATGCAGGTGATCGGCCGCCTGTTCGACCATGTGCTGACGGCGCGGGGCGAGCGTGTGACGATCGTCGGCGCCACCAGCGGCGACACCGGGTCCGCGGCGATCGAGGCGTGCCGCGGGCGCAGCCGGGTGGACATTGCCATCCTGCATCCGCGCGGCCGCACCAGTGAGGTGCAGCGCCGGCAGATGACGACGGTGCAGGCCGCCAACGTCGCCAACATCGCGGTGGAGGGCACATTCGACGACTGCCAGGACCTGGTGAAAGCGATGTTCGCCGACGAACCGTTCCGGCGCGACATGCATCTGTCTGCAGTCAACTCCATCAACTGGGCGCGGATCGCAGCGCAAATCCCCTACTACGTCTCCGCTGCGCTGGACCTGGGCGCGCCGGAGCGGGAGGTGGCGTTCAGCGTGCCCACCGGCAATTTCGGCAACGTCCTGGCTGCCTGGGCAGCCCGGCGTATGGGCTTGCCGATTGCCCGCCTGGTGGTCGCCAGCAACCGCAACGACATCCTGACTCGCTTTCTGGCCGACAACGACATGAGCATGGCGGCGGTCGAGCCGAGCCTGTCGCCCTCTATGGACATCCAGATCAGCTCCAATTTCGAACGACTGTTGTTTGAGCTGATGGACCGTGACCCGGCGCTGACGGCGTCCACCATGGCCGGGTTTCGCAGCGCCGGCCGCATGGACGTGCCGCATGCCGTCTGGCAGCGTGCCACGACCGTCATGCATGGCTTCCGCCTCGACGATGAGGGCACGATCGCCGAGATCCGCCGCTTGCAGGCCGAGTGCGGCTATCTGGCGGACCCGCATACCGCCATCGGGATCGCCGCCGCCCGCGCGCTGCCGTGCCGCCACGTGCCGACCATCGCCGCCGCCACGGCGCACCCGGCCAAGTTCCCCGATGCCATGGAACGCGCCACCGGCGCCCGCCCGCCGCTGCCAAAACACCTCGCCGACCTATATGAACGGACGGAACGCTTCACCACCGCGCCCAACAGCCTCGACGCGGTCGAGGCGCAAGTCCGGGCCTTTGCATTCAGGAACGCTGCATGAGCATTCGTTTGTCCCGCCTGCCGTCCGGACTGACCGTCGTGACGGAACAGATGGACCGGGTGGAGACCGTCTCGTTTGGCGCCTACGTCGCCGCCGGCACGCGCAACGAGGTGGAGGCCGAATGCGGCGCGAGTCACTTCCTGGAGCACATGGCGTTCAAAGGCACCGAGAAGCGCTCGGCCCCGGCAATCGCCGAGGCGATCGAGGATGTCGGCGGGCACATCAACGCCTACACCGCGCGCGAGCAGACGGCTTATTACGTGAAGCTGCTGAAAGAGGACCTGGCACTTGGGGCCGACATCATCGGCGACATCCTGACCCACAGCACCTTCGCCCCGGACGAGTTGGAGCGGGAGAGGGGCGTGATCCTGCAGGAGATCGGGCAGGCCAACGACACGCCCGATGACATCGTGTTCGACCATTTTCAGGAAACCGCCTACCCCGACCAGCCGATGGGCCGCCCCACCCTGGGCCGCGAGGACGGCATCCGCGCCATGGGCCGCGAGGTGCTGACCGGCTACATGCGGACGCATTATTCCACCAGCAACACCGTGGTCGCCGCCGCCGGCGCGCTGACGCATGAGCGTGTGCTGGAGCTGACGGCGGAGCATTTTGCCGACCTGCCGCAGGCCACCGCGCCGAAGGCTGCGGCCGGGGTATATGCCGGTGGCGAGTTCCGCGAGGGCCGCGACCTCGATCAGGTGCACATCGTGCTCGGCTTCCCGGCGATGTCATACGGTGATCCGGATTTCTACCCGTCCATGCTGCTGTCCACCCTGCTGGGAGGCGGCATGTCATCCCGCCTGTTCCAGGAAATCCGCGAGCGCCGTGGGCTGGTGTATTCCATCTACTCGTTCACGGCCCCAGCGATGGATGGCGGGCTGTTCGGCATCTACGCCGGCACCGGCGAGACGGAAGCGAAGGAGCTGGTGCCCGTGACGTTGGAGGAACTGCGCCGGGTGCAGTTGGACGCAAACGAGGACGAGCTGCGCCGCGCCCGTGCCCAGACCAAGGCCGGGCTGCTGATGTCGCTCGAATCCACCGGCAGCCGGTGCGAGCAGCTTGCCCGGCAGATCCAGGTGTTCGGCCGCATCGTGCCCGTCGCCGAGACGGTCGCCAAAATCGACGCCGTCACGCTGCCCGACATTCGCCGTGCCGCCGCCCGCATCTTCCGCGGCCGCCCTACGCTGGCGGCACTCGGCCCGGTCGAGCATGTCCCGCAGCTGGTGGACATCGCGGACCGGCTGGCCGCTTGAGTTCGCGGCAAACGTGAACAGCCAAGGTATTCTCGCCAAGCTACGGGAGAACGAGGCCGAGTTGCGGGCCCGCGGAGTCAGTCACGCCGCACTGTTCGGGTCACGGGCTCGAGGTGACGGGCGGCCGGACAGCGACACAGACATCATGATTGAATTCAACCCGGCTGCTGCCGTGACCGTTTTCGATTACGCGGGTCTGAAAGACTACATAGCCGGTCTTTTTGATGGGCCGGTTGACGTAGTCAATCGCGACGCACTGAAGCCATACGTTCGGATTTCTGCGACAACCGACACGATATATGCCTTCTAAGACGGAGGCCCGGGCACTTCGCGACATCATGCGCCAGATCGATCTTGCGATCGAGTTCACCGCAGACTTGTCGATCGAGCAGCTCGAAGCCGACTTGCGTACGCTTTACGCCGTCACCCGGTGCCTCGAAATCATATCCGAGGCATCTCGCCGGCTATCGGATGAGCTGAAGACTCGGCATCCCGAAATACCTTGGCGCAATATCGCTGGTGCGGGAAACGTCTATCGGCACGACTACGAAGACGTCACGGGTCATCAGGTTTGGCAAGCTGTGAAGCTCGCGTTGCCACCGTTGAGAGCGGCTGTCGAGCAGGAAACCGGAGCTAGATGATACCGTGTTGAACAGAACGAGAGAAGCCTGGCCATGAACCAACTCGACCTGCTGAGCGCCCTGCTCGATCGCGCCAAGTCGGCGGGCGCGGATACGGCGGAGGCGGCGGTGTCCGGCTCCACTTCGGTCAGCGTGTCGCGCCGGCTGGGGCAGACGGAGCATCTTGAGCGGTCCGAGCGGCGCGGGCTGGAACTGACGGTGTTCGTCGGCAAGCGCAGCGCCACCGTGTCCACCACGGAACTGGCGGCCTCCGGGTTCCAGGCGTTGGCCGATCGGGCTGTCGCAATGGCGAAGGTGGTGCCGGAAGACCCGTATGGCGGCCTGGCGGACGAGGCACAGTCTGTCGATGCGGCCCCGCTTCAGCTTTCCGACCACACGGAACCGTCCGTAGAGGCGCTGACCACCCGGGCCGCCATCGCCGAGGATGCGGCGCGCGCGGTGCCTGGCATTACAAACTCCGAGGGTGCCGAAGCCGGCTACAGCCGGTCGGAGTTCCTGCTCGTCACCTCCGCCGGGTTCGCGGGTGGATATGCCCGGACGGGCCACTCCGTCAGCGCGACCGCGCTGGCCGGGGAGGGCACAGGGATGCAGCGGGACTACGACTATCACTCGGCGACCTTCCTGGCGGACCTCGATGACCCGGCGGCGATCGGCCACAGCGCCGCGGTGCGGGCGCTCGCCCGGCTGAATCCGACCCGGCCTGCAACGGCGAAGATGCCGGTCGTGTATGACCCGCGTGTCGCCGGCGGCTTGATCGGGCATTTTTCCGGCGCGATCAGCGGATCCAGCATCGCGCGCGGCACGTCGTTCCTGAAGGAATTCCTCGGCAAGCCGGTGTTCGCCCCCGGCATCTACATCTACGACGAACCGCGCCGGTTGCGTGGCCCGCGGTCCAAGCCGTTCGACTCGGAGGGCGTGCCGACCGCCAACATGACCTTGATCGAGGACGGAGTGCTGACGACCTGGCTGCTGGACAGCCGCAGCGCCCGCCAGCTCGGCCTCAAGACCAACGGCCATAGCAGCGGCGGCTCCCCAGGGCTGACCAACGCCTATATGGCGCCCGGCAAGCTGACCCCAGCCGAGCTGATGGCCGACATCACCGAGGGATTATACGTCACGGAAATGCTGGGCATGGGCGTCAATGGGCTGACGGGCGATTATAGCCGAGGCGCGGCCGGGTTCATGATCCGCAACGGCGCCATCGCGGAGCCGGTGGCGGAGATCACGATCGCCGGCAACCTCAAAGACATGTTCATGCACATGGTCCCCGCAAACGATCTGCGGTTCCGCCGGGCTGTCGACTCCCCGACGCTGCGAATCGACGGCATGACGGTGGCTGGGGCGTAGGCAAGGCCTTGTAACGATGCCGCGACGGTGCGTTAAGCACGTCAGCATCGAGAGCCGCAGGCGCGGCGATCCTGGGTGAGGCGGCAGGTGCTCGCCGCGTGGCCCTGGATCGCTTCGCAAAGGTTCGAGATGGCATGAGGTCGTAAGAGTGCAGTTCCAAGTCCAAGGGAATCCATGTTCCATCAACTTCTGACGCCGGTTGGCGGCAGTCTGACGCTGTCCTTTCTCGTCGCCGCGCTGCCGATCATCGTCGTGCTGGTCATGCTGGGCGTTCTGCGCCGGCCGGCCTGGCAGGCGTCGCTGGCGGGACTCGTAGTGGGTCTGCTGGTCGCGGTCACCGTCTGGCAGATGCCGGTCGGCCTGGCGCTCGACAGCGTGGTGGCGGGCGCGGTGTTCGCGGCCTGGCCTGTCATGTGGATCGTCGTGACGGCGCTGCTGCTGTATAACATCGCGGTCGCCTCGGGCCGGTTCGATGCGTTCCGCGATTGGATCCTGCAACATCTGCCGAATGACCGGCGGGTCGTGCTGGTGGTGATCGGGTTCTGCTTCGGCTGCTTGCTCGAAGGCATTTCCGGCTTCGGCACGCCGGTGGCGATCACCAGCGCGCTGCTGATCTTGGTGGGCTTCCCGCCGCTGGAGGCGCTGACCTTCACGCTGATCTTCAATACGGCGCCGGTGGCGTTCGGCGCGCTCGGGGCGCCGGTCACGGTGCTGGGCAGCGTTACGGGGCTGTCGCCGGTGACGCTCGGCGCGATGATCGGGCGGCAATTGCCGTTCCTCGCCATGCTGCTGCCGTTCTACGTGATGGCGGTGTATGGAGGACGCAAATCAGTGGCCGCACTGTGGCCCGTGCTGCTGGTGGCGGGCGGCAGCTTCGCGGTTGCCCAGTTCGTGTCGTCCAACTTCATCGACTACTCGCTGACGGACGTATTGTCGTCGTTGGCGTCGCTGGTCGTGACGCTCGGCTTCCTGCAGGTTTGGCGGCCAGCGTTCGACCCGGCCTATGCGGTGCGCGGGGAATTCGCGCGCACGTCCACCACCGCAGCGCCGGTGCCGAGTGCGATTGCGGTGCCGGCCTGGCAGGGCTGGCTGCCCTGGATCATCGTGTCGGCGGTCGTCATCGTCTGGACGCATTATACGGTGTTCAGCATCGGGGCGCAGGCGATCCCGTGGCCCGGGCTGCACAACCAGGTCGCCATCACGCTGTATAAGGACAAGCCTTATGCGGCCATGTACACATTTCAGCCGCTTGCGACGGGGACGGCGATCCTGCTCTCGACGATCATCACGGCGGCTCTGGTCGGCGTGGGTCCTGCCCGCTACCTGCGTTGCATCGTGCAGACGTGGCGGCAGGCGCGCATTGCCATCCTCACCGTGATGCTGATCGTCGCCCTTGCTTACTTGATGAACTACTCGGGCCTGACCTACACGCTCGGCCTCGGCGTAGCGTCGGTGGGCTTCCTGTTCCCGCTGCTGTCGCCGTTCCTGGGCTGGGTGGCGGTGTTCCTGTCGGGCAGCGACACCTCGGGCAACGCGCTGTTCGGTAACTTGCAGGTGGTGGCGGCCAACCAGCTCGGCCTGAACCCGGTGCTGATCGCGGCGACGAACTCGTCCGGTGGGGTGATGGGCAAGATGATCTCCCCCCAGAACATCGCCACGGGCGTATCGGTGACGGATCTGAAGGGGCAGGAAGGCGTGGTGTTCGCCCGCACCTTCAAGCACAGCATCGCGCTGACCGTGGTGCTGGGATTGCTGGTGGTGCTGCAGCAATACGTGGTGCCGTGGATGATCCCCGGTTAACCGAACTCCCCGGCGTCAATCGTCCGGCGTCATCCACTCGGACCCGTCCCAGACCCTGACTCGCACCACGGCCTGTCCGTCGTGACCGATGGTGATCTGGTTGTAGGCGTTCGGCTCCCCGCGCAGCCGGATGGAGGTCGCCGTGGCACCCTGCACGATCAGCGGTTTCTCCCCACCCGGCGAACTCAGGCGGGAGTAGCCGCGGTGGAGATGGCCGGCCAGCACGAGGCTGACCTTGTGGGCGGCGAGGGCGCGCAGCGCGGCACGGGCGCCGCCGGCGACGGGGGTGCGGGGCAGGGCTTCGGGGGGTAGCAGCGGGTGGTGCATGACCACGATGCGCACGACGTCCGGCGGCAGCGCGTCCAGTTGGGCCAGCAAGCGGCGCAGGCGGTGATGGGTGACGCGCCCGCGGGACCAGTCGAGCGACAGGCCCATGCGCCGGGCGGTGTTCAGGCCCAGTACGGCGGCGGCGCCATTACGCCACATCGGCGCTGTCTCCCGCGCGACCAAATGGCGCCAGCGCTTGTAGGGGTCGGAGAACCGCTCCAGCAGGTTGTAGGGTGAGATGTCGTGGTTGCCGGGCACGGCCAGCCAGGGGGAGCGCAGCGCGTCCATGAACGCCCGCGCCGCGCGGAACTCGCTCAGCCGGGCGCCTTGCGTCAGGTCACCGCTGATGGCGACCAGGTCGGGTGGGTCCGCGTTCAGCTCGGCAAGCAGCCCGGCCACGACAGCCGGGTCCTCGGCGCCGAAATGCAGGTCGGTGATGTGGGCGATGCGGGTCGTCACGCGGCTGGCGCCAGCACCCGCAGCGCGCCGGGGAGAACCCGGTATCGCAACGGCGGTTGGATCAGGCGAAACTCGCCATCGTTCATCACGTGGACGGCGCCCGCGGTGCTGACGAGGTCCACCGCGACGGCGTGCCGTTCCGCGATCGGTTCGTGCTGGCGCAGGCCGAGCATCACGCGGCCCAGCAACTGGAAAATCTGCCGCGGCCCGAAGCGTTCGACGACGTAAACCGTGAACCGGCCGCCATCGAGCACGCTGCGCCCGAACGGGCGGCCGCACGAATCGTCCAGCGCGTTCAGCACAATCGTCAGCGAGGCGGCGCGTACTCGCACGGGCGTACCGTCCAGAACCAAGGCCGCGCGCAGCCGCCGCCCTCGGCTGAGCGCGCGCAGCACGGCCCGTGCCATGGCGGACCACAGGCGCAGCCCGGCGCCGCGGGCCTTTTCGCGGGTGCGGCCCAGCTGTACCGGGGTGCCGAGCATGGACGCGCAGAGGAACACGTGCCCGTTCACCTCGGCCACGTCGATGGCGCGAACCTGCCCGGCGGCGATGATGCGCATGGCAGCCGGCAGATCGCCGATCGGCAGCGCCAGATCATTTGCCAGCAGGTTCATCGTGCCGAATGGGAGGACCCCGAGCGGGACAGGCTGGCCCCGCAGCAGCTCCGCCGCGCACGCGACGGTGCCGTCGCCGCCGGCGACCAGCACCGCGTCGGCGCCCGAATCCACGGCGAGCCTGATCCGCTCGGGCAATGTTCCCGCGTGCTGCGGAATGACCGTCGCGGTCAGCCCGGCGTCTGCGATCGCCGCGGCCAAGCCTTCTCCCGCACCGTCTTGCTCCAGCAGCGCGCCTGCCTTGCCGTTGAGCACCACAGCGACCGATTGAACCAACATGCTTGTTGCAGAACCCATAAGGGGCCGGGAAAGTTGCTGTGGCCTAGCCTGTTGGCACTCCTTCGGCCAGGGTCAGCAGCAGGGTTCCCTTCGCGTCCACGACGGCCAGGTCTGCGGCCAAGCCGGGCATGATCGTTCCGCGGTCGGTCAGTCCGAGATAGGCGGCCGGAACGGAGGAGAGCCGGGCGGCGGCGGCGGCCAGCGGGATGCCGAGCCCCAGGAGGGTCCGCAGCGCTTGGTCCATGGTGAGCAGGCTGCCGGCCAGCGCGCCGTTTGCAAGCCGGGCGCTGCCGCCCGCCTTGATGATCGTGTGGGCGCCGAGACGGTATTCGCCATCCGGTTCGCCCGCCGCCGCGACGGCGTCCGTCACCCCATACAGGCCGGGGATGGCGCGCAGTGCCGTCAGGATGGCGCCGGGGGCCACATGCAGGCCGTCCAGGATGATCTCCGCATGGACCGCATGCGCCAGGGCGCAGCCGGCGCAACCCGGCGTTCGATGGTGCAGCGGTGACATGGCGTTGAAAAGGTGGGTGAAACCGCTCGCCCCGGCCTGGAGCGCGGCGTGGGCCTGGGCGTAGCTGCAGGTGGTATGGCCGAGCTGCACGCGTGCGCCCAGTGCGACCAGATGCGCCAGCAAGCCGCCGCCCGGGTCGATTTCCGGCGCCAGGGTCACGACGCGAAGGGGCACGATTGCGGCGAGCCGGTCCACCAGGTCCAGGTCGGGTGGAATGGCGAACGGGGGTTGCGCGCCGAGCGCGTCCGGGCTGATGAACGGGCCTTCCAGGTGGATGCCCAACACCCTCGCGGCGCCGGGTCCGGGCCGGGCCGCGGCGATCCCGGCGGCAGCCCGCAGCAAGTCGTCGCGCGGCGCGGTGACGCTGGCTGGGAGTAGCGACGTGGTGCCGTGCCTTGCGTGAAACCGGGCCATGCGGGCCACGGCGTCCGCGCCGTCCATCGTGTCGGCTCCGCCGCCGCCGTGCACGTGGAGGTCCACGAAGCCGGGCAGGATGAAGCGGTCCGCGGGCGCACCGGCCCACGGCTCGATCGCCGTGATGGCCGCGCCGTGGTGCAGCCGCGCCGCCACCCATCCCTCCGGGGTGAGCACCTGGCCCGCAAGCATCGACACGTCAGTGACCGCGGGCGATGCGCAGATTGCCGCCGGCCGCGTCCAGCCGGGCCTGGGCGGCGGTGCGGCTCAGGCCGTCCAGCATGAGGACGGCGAGCCGGATGTCGCCGTCCGCCGCCTCATGCGCGTTGGCGGCGATGTCTTCGGTGACGCCTGATATCGCCGTGATAATGCGGTGCGCGCGGACCACCAGCTTCGCATTGGTGGGAACCATGCACACCATCAGCCCGCGATACACCCGGCCCAGCTCGGTCATCAGCCGGGTGGAAAACAGATTGAGCGCGATTTTCTGGGCGGTGCCGGCCGCCATGCGGGTGGAGCCGGCTAGGAACTCCGGCCCGGTCGGCAGCGGCACGGGGCATTCGGCTTGAAGCAGCAAGGGCGCGCCGGCATTGCTGGAGAGCGCCACCGTCAGCGCACCGGCCTCGCGCGCCGCCGCTTGCACGGCGAGCGTGTAGCGCGTGGTGCCGGAAGCGGCGACGGAGACGACGACATCCTGCGCGCAAGGCGCCAGCGCGTCTGCCTCCGCTCGGCCGGCCGCTGCATCATCCTCGGCCCCCTCGACGGAGCGCACCAGCGCGGCCGCGCCGCCGGCGATGAGGGTGGCGAGCCGGTCATGCGGCCAGCCGAAGGTGGGATACAGCTCGACACCGTCCTGCACGGCAAGCCGGGCGGAGGCGCCTGCTCCGGCGTAGATCAGCCGGCCCGAATGGCGCAGCCGTGCGGCGGACGCGGCGACGGCGGCGGCAATGGCCGGGATCGCGGACCGCACCGCCTCAACCGCGCCAGCCTGGCCGTCCAGCATGGCGCCCAGCGCTCGCTCAGGCGGCCAGAGTTCCGCCTCGTCTGCGCCGGGAAGGACATCCTCGGTGCTCATGCAAGCAGGTCCGGCCCGGTGGGACGCCGGACCGGACCTTGGATCAACGAATGCAGCGACCGAAGCGGTCGCGCGGGCAGCCGCGATAGACCGGACGGTCGTAGTTTGGAATGCAACGGCCGTACGGGCCGCGGTGGAAGCCGGGCCCGCAGCCTTGGGCGACCTCGATCACCGGGCCGCCGACAGGGCCGGCCCCTAACGCGGACATCGCATCAGCAGGTAGCCCGCTCGCCAAGGCGCTACCGGCTACGGCCAACGATAAAGCCAATTTTCTCATGCACATGCTCCTTCGCGTTCACACACGGTGTGGACTTCAGCACGGCTAACCAGCCGCGATAAGACGTATTCGCTTCGCGAGTGAGATGACTGCGCGCTTTGATTATCTCACCCCGGGCTGGACGTTTGCCGCCTCCGGCATTGTGCGCTTTGGCGCGGCCCCATACTGTCCTGGTGTGAAGCCCGGCGCATCCGGGGAATGAAAAAAAGGCCGCCATGCCCGCAGCCATTACATCATCCAACGCGCCACTTTCGCGACATGCCATGGCGTATGTTCTGGCAGGCGGCCGCGGGTCCCGCTTGCATGAGATGACGGACACGCGGGCGAAGCCAGCCGTCTATTTCGGCGGCAAGTCCCGCATTATCGACTTCGCACTGTCCAACGCGCTCAACTCCGGCATCCGCCGCATCGGCGTGGCGACGCAATACAAGGCGCATTCGCTGATCCGGCACCTGCAGCGCGGCTGGAACTTCTTCCGGCCCGAACGCAACGAAAGCTTCGATATCCTGCCGGCCAGCCAGCGCATCAGCGAGACGGCGTGGTATGCCGGCACGGCCGATGCGGTGTACCAGAACATCGACATCATCGCGGCCTACGCGCCACAGTACATCGTCCTGCTCGCGGGCGACCACGTGTACAAGATGGACTACGAGCCGATGCTGCAGCAGCACGTGCAGTCGGGCGCGGACGTCACCATCGGCTGCATCGAGGTCCCGCGGGCCGAGGCGTCCGGCTTCGGCGTCATGCACGTGGACGAGGAGGACCGGCTGATCGCCTTCCTCGAAAAGCCTGCCGACCCGCCTGGCATGCCGGACAAGCCGGACATGGCGCTCGCCTCGATGGGGATCTATGTGTTCGAGACCGGGTTCCTGTTCGACCAGCTTCGCCGGGACGCTGCCGATCCGGAGTCGGCCCGCGATTTCGGCCGCGACATCATCCCCTACATCGTCAAGCACGGCACGGCCGTGGCGCATCGGTTCTCCCGGTCCTGCGTGCGTTCCACCAACGAGTCGGAAACCTACTGGCGTGACGTGGGGACGATCGACGCCTACTGGGCGGCGAACATCGATCTGACCGATGTGCTCCCCGCGCTCGATCTTTATGACCAGGATTGGCCGATCTGGACTTATGGGGAGATCACGCCCCCTGCCAAATTCGTCCATAACGACGACGGGCGGCGCGGCATGGGCGTGGACTCGCTGGTTTCGGGCGGCTGCATCATTTCCGGCTCCTGCGTGAAGCGGTCGTTGCTGTTCACCGGCGTTCACCTGCACAGTTACGGGCAGCTCGAGAACACGGTGGTCCTGCCCTACGTGGATGTCGGACGGCACGCCCGCCTGAGAGACGTGGTGGTGGACCGCGGCGTGCGCATCCCCGAAGGTCTGGTCGTCGGAGAGGACCCGGTGCTCGATTCGCAGCGGTTCCGCCGCACCGCGAAGGGGGTGTGCCTGATCACGCAGCCCATGATCGATCGTTTGCCGGGATGATGCCTGACGTATGAAGGTTCTTGCTGCCGCCAGCGAAGTGTTTCCGCTGGTGAAGACCGGGGGGCTGGCCGATGTCGCAGGCGCCCTGCCGGGCGTGCTGGCCAAAGAAGGGGTAGAAGTTCGCACGCTGATCCCGGGCTACCCGGCGGTCATGGCGGCGCTGAAGGCCGCCGATCCGGTGCATGCCTATGCCAACCTGCACGGCGGCGCGGCGCGGTTGCTGGCGGGCAAGGCGGCGGGGCTCGACCTGTTCGTGCTAGACGCGCCGCATTTGTTCGACCGTCCGGGCAACCCCTATATCGGCCCGGGCGGGCAGGATTGGCCGGACAATCCGCAGCGTTTTGCGGCGCTGGCGCGGGTGGCGGCCGATATCGGGCTGGGCGCGGTGCCGGGCTGGGTGCCGGCCGCGGTCCATTGCCACGATTGGCAGACCGGGCTTGCGCCGGCCTACCTCGCCTTGGCCGGCGGCGCGCGGCCCCGCAGCGTGATGACGATCCACAACCTCTCCTTTACCGGGCAGGTGCCGATGGCGCTGTGGCGCGAGCTGGGCCTGCCACCGGAGTCGTTGGGTGTGGAGGGCGTCGAGTTCTACCAGGCGATCGGGTTCATGAAGGCCGGGCTGTATTATGCCGACGCCATCACGGCCGTCAGCCCGACCTATGCGGCGGAAATCCGCACGCCGGCGCTGGGCTGCGGCTTCGATGGGTTGCTGCGGTCGCGCCACGCGGTGCTGCACGGCATCCTGAACGGCATCGATGAGGCGGTATGGGACCCATGGACCGACGCGCATCTTCCAGCACGCTTTCGCAAGGGGCATCTGCGCGGGAAGGCCAAGTGCAAGGCGGCGCTGCAGGCCGGCATGGGGCTGAGCGGAGACCCTGGCGCGCTGCTGTTCGGCCTGGTGAGCCGCCTGACCGGGCAGAAGGGGATCGACCTGGTGCTGGCGGCGCTGCCCGCCCTGATGGAAAGCGGCGCGCAACTGGCGGTGCTCGGCAGTGGCGAAGCCGGGTTGCAGGACGGGTTCCGGGCGGCGGCGGCCCGCTACCCCGGCCGCGTCGCGGCGGTGATCGGCTATGACGAGGCGCTCGCGCACCAGATCACCGCCGGGTCGAGCGCGTTCCTGGTGCCGAGCCGGTTCGAACCCTGCGGCCTGACGCAGATGTCGGCGCTGCGGTATGGCGCGCTGCCGGTGGTGAGCCGGGTGGGCGGTCTGGCCGACACGGTGATCGACGCCAACGCGGCGGCGCTGCGGGCCGGGGTGGCCACCGGGATCGTCACCGAGCCGACGCAGGAGGGGCTGACTGTGGCGCTGCAGCGCACTGCGGAGCTTTGGCAGGACCATACGGCGTGGGGCGCGGCGCAGCGGGCGGGCATGGCGGCGGATGTGGGCTGGGCGGAGTCGGCGAAACGCTATGCAGAGGTGCTGGCGGGATAGTTGCGGGTTGACCCCAGCCCTATCCGCCCCGACATGCCGCGAAGTTTGCCGTGGCCGCGCGCTCGCGTTAGGACCACGCCGACCAAGGAGCAGAGACTGATGCAAGACGACCTGCGGGTGATCGCGCCCGAGGCGCCCGCGCCGAAGGTGCCGGGGAACGTCACCGAGCAGACCGTGCTGGCCGTCCATCATTGGACCGACCGGCTGTTCAGCCTGACGATGACGCGCGATCCGGGATTTCGGTTCGATAACGGCCAGTTCGCCATGATCGGCCTGATGGTGAACGGCAAGCCGCTGCTGCGCGCCTACAGCATGGCGAGCCCGAACCACTCCGAAACGCTGGAGTTCCTCAGCATCAAGGTGCCCGACGGGCCGCTGACCTCTCGCCTGCAGCACGTGCAGGTGGGCGACAAGGTGCTGGTGGGGCGCAAGCCGACGGGCACGCTGCTGATGGACAATCTGCGCCCCGGCCGCACGCTGTACATGTTCGCCACCGGCACCGGGCTGGCGCCGTTCCTGAGCCTGGTGGCCGATCCGGACCTCTATCCGCGCTTCGATCACGTCGTGCTGACGCATACTTGCCGCCGGGCCGGCGAACTCGCCTATGCCGAGCACCTGACGGAACACCTGCCGAACCACGAGTTCCTTGGCGAGGATGTGAGCACCAAGCTGATCTACTACCCGACCACCACGCGGGAGCCGTCCAAGCATCAGGGCCGTATCACCGACCTGATCGAGTCCGGCAAGCTGTTCACCGATACGGGGCTGCCGCCGCTCGACCCGGCGCACGACCGTGCGATGATCTGCGGCAGCCAGCAGATGCTGGACGACCTGAAGGCGATGTTGATCGCGCGCGGCTTTGCCGAGGGCAGCAGTAGTGAGCCCGGCGATTTCGTGATCGAGAAAGCATTCGCCGAACGTTGATTTAATCTAGTCCGCCGTAATACGGATTACGCGCGCCGAAGACCGCAAGCATAGGTCTTTGCCTAGTCCCTTCGGTAGATTGTGACAGACCCCAATCGAATGTTGTCTCACCCCTAACGAGAGGGTGGGTCAACATTATGAGAGTCGTTCTGGGGTCAGTCGATCGCGGTGATTTGGGCCTGCTTTGCAAGGCGTTCCGCAAGCGCGATATCATGGTCGATCCGGTGGTGGATATTGGCGACGCGTTCGCCTTGATTGCCGACTACGCTTGCGACGCGCTGGTGCTGTCCGCCGGGCCGCGTCCGGCATCCCTGGTCGCGACGGTGCGCCGCGCCCGCCAGCGCGCATCGCGCTCATGGTGCACGGTGTGGCATCGGCCGCCGACCGTCTCGCCTGCTTCAATGCCGGCGCCGATGAGGTCGTGACAGCCGATTGCGATGCGGACGAAATGATCGCTCGCCTCCACGCCGTCGTGCGGCGCAGCAAGGGCCATAGCAGCCCGGTGGTGAGCGTCGGCAACCTCGTGCTCGACGTCAATGCCGCGACCATCAAGGTCTCCGACGCGAAGCTGGAACTGACCCGCAAGGAGTTCCGGATGCTTGAGATGCTGGTGCTTCAGGCTGGCGTTTCCGTCAGCAAGGCCAAGCTGCTCGATGGACTGTATTTCGGCGCGGAGGAGCGTGACGAGGGCATCATCGGCGTGTTCCTGTGCATGCTGCGCAAGAAGCTCCGGGAGGCTGGCGCGCTCGTCGAGATCGAGACGTTTCGTGGCGTCGGTTACACTCTTCGCGAGCAGACCGAACCCAAGACGGTCGCTGCTGCCGTCGAGCGACGCGCGGTGGCGGACCGGACCCGGCGGTTCCCGCCCGCCGAGCACGCGCAGCCGCGCATGACGGCGTTCCTGCAAAACCGGGCCGAGTTCCAGCAGAGCGCCGGATGATCTCCCGGCTCGGCCGGATACTCGGCGCTGCTGCGCTGGGTTGCGCTGCGGCGCTGCCGGCAGCGGCGGCGGGCCCCTGCGAGGCGGCGGCGGCTGCGGCCGAGCGCAACGCCGGGCTGCCGGCCGGGCTGCTGGCCGCGATCGGCCAGGTGGAGAGCGGGCGGCGGGATGCTGGCGGCCGGTCAGGTTGGCCGTGGACCGTCAATATCCGCGGCCAGGGCATCTTCTTCCCGAGTGCGCGAGAGGCGATCGCTTATGTGGACGCGCTGCTGACGGCCGGCATCAGGTCCGTCGATGTCGGCTGCTTCCAGGTGAACCTGCAATGGCATCCCGGCGCCTTCGCCACGCTGGGCGATGCGTTCGATCCGGCCACCAATGCCGCCTATGCCGCGCGGTTCTTGACGGAGCTGGCGGGCGGCAGTGGCGACTGGGCGGCAGCAGCGGGGCGTTACCACTCGGCCAGCGCGGCCTTAGGCAATCCCTACCGTTCGCTGGTGCTGGCGGCCTGGGGCGGGCGGCAGGCAGACCCTGCCAGGCGGAGCGGCGACACGGACCCGTTTGTCGTGCGGATGTCGCCGCAGGCCCGCAGCGTCCATGTCTGGTATGGTGCGTTCCGCCTGGAGAAATAGGCGTACCAATCCGGGGTTAGGCCAAACTGGCAGTATTGATTTTTCCGATATCAATACTGAAGCCTTCGCCGATGGCAATATAGATCGTTCACGTGATTAGAGACGGCGCAGTCTGCGCTGCCTCCCTGAGCGTTGCTATTCTTTTATTTGTATCGGATGCGACAGGAGCCAGAACATTGCAATTGTGATTGGGTTCTTAAAGTTCATTTGAACGAGCAAGGTCAAATTGGCCTTCAGGCGAGCGGTGCTGATGGTCGGCATTCGCATCTCCTACGAACCAAGCAATGCGCTAGTGCGCAAGGAGACACTATGTTCCAGATTATCACCACTGCCCTGCACGCTCTGAAGATCGATCGCCGTGGCGTGACCGCCATCGAATACGGCCTGATCGCCGCCCTGATCGCAGTGGCGATTGCCGGAACGGTCCTGACCGTCGGCACCCAGCTCAACACGACCTTCAGCACGATCGGCAGCAAGCTGACCACCGCCAACTAGACCGGCGCAGACCGACCTGGGGGCGTCGCCTAAGCCCCCAGGTTTCGTGGTGCCGCCGAGACGTCTGTCAGTGAGGGCCTGATCATGATGTCGTTGCAAACGTTCCGGGAAGCTCTGCTTCTCGCCGCCTGCGCCTTGCTCGCGTTCGCGATGCTGCGCGACATCGCGTTCCGCTCCATCCCCAATATGCTGTGCGCCGCAGTCGCGAGCCTGGCCCTGGTGATGCAGGCCGTCGCCGGCGACGTCCCGCGCTCGTTGATCGCAGGGTTGATCGTGTTCGCCGTGTGCGTCGTGTGCTGGCTGCGCGGCTGGCTGGGCGGCGGCGACGTGAAACTGCTGAGCGCCGTCGCGTTGCTGCCACCGCCGGGCAGCGTTCCCCACTTGCTCGCCAACGTCGCAGTGGCGGGCGGGCTGCTGGCAGCTTGCTATCTGCTGCTCGCCCGCATCGTGCCGGCGCCGCACGGCCGGGCGCCCATGCGGATCGTGCCGCGCATCCTTCGCGCCGAGCGCTGGCGGATCAGCGGGCGCCGTTCACTGCCCTATGGCTGCGCCATCACGCTCGGCGCCTTCGTCACATTGCTGAACGGATAACCCATGGGCCGTATTCTCACGACGGTATTGATTGTGATCGGCCTGGCCGGGTTGGGCCTGGTCGCCTGGGTCAGCCTGCACGATTCGACACCGGCGGCGCCGGCCCCGGCCGTTGCGGCGGTCACGGCCCCTGCGGCGCCACCGCCGCCGCCGGCAATGCGGACCGTCCTGGTCGCCT
>CAZZVB010000004.1:0-50507 GCA_964657445.1 uncultured Burkholderiaceae bacterium
ACGGCGTTGGCGCAGGCCGCCGGGTATTGCAACTGAGCGATCTGGTTGGAGATCATAAGCCCGACGGAGGCGCGCTGCCCGCCGCCCATCAGCCGCACCGTGATGAAGTCGCCCATGACGAGTGTCACCACGAAGGTCGTGCCGATCGCGATGCCGGGCCGGCACAGCGGCACCACCACCGTCCACAGTGTCTGCCACGGGCTTGCTCCGCCATCACGCGCCGCTTCCAGCAACCGGCGGTCGATCCGCATCATGGAATTGAACACCGGGACCACCATGAACAGGGTGTAGAGATGGACGAAGGCGAGCACGATGGCGAAGTCCGAAAACAGCAGTTGCTCGAGCGGCTGGTCGATCAGACCGGCCGACAGCAAGGCGCCGTTCACCAGCCCGTTGCGGCCCAGGAAAGGCACCCAGGAGATCATGCGGATGATGTTACTGGTCAGGAACGGCACCGTGCAGACCAGGAACAGGCCCATCTGCAGGGATCTCGACTTCACGGTGAAAGCCAGGAACCAGGCCACCGCAAACCCCAGCGGCAGCGTGATCGCCCAGACGATGGCGGCGTATTTGAGCGTATTTTCGTAAGTGCGCCAGGTGACCGCCGATCCCAACACATCGGCATAGTTCTGCATGATGAACGCGGGGATCACCTGGACGCTGTCGTAGTCCCAGAAGCTGACCACCACGATAGCGAGCAGGGGAATCAGGAGGAAGGCGATCAGGATGAGCGCGAGCGGGAGGGCTTGAAGGTAGGGCCTAACTGATATCGTCATGCCAGGCTCAAGGCCTGGCACGACGGTAATGGTAGAAGCCTAGCATCAAGCAGCGACGAACTCGTTCCACTTCTGGACCATGTAGCGATCCTGATCCATCACCGAATTCCAGCAAGCCACCTTACTCATCCGATCCTGGAACGACCCGCCATCGCGCTTGGCGCCGGCCTTGTCGATCACCTTTCCTTCGGGGCTGACGATGTCGGCGGTCGCGGCCTTGCCTTCCATCCAATAACCCCACTCATCGGCGCTCATGTTTTTCTGCGCCGTGGACAGCACTGCGCTGTAGTAGCCTTGACGGTTCAGGAACGCGCCCGCCCAGCCGGAGAGGTACCAATTGATGTAGTCGTAGGCGGCGTCGAGTTCGAGGCCGCTCAGATGCTTGGCGATTCCTAAGCCACCGCCCCAGCCGCGGTAGCCCTCCGCCAGCGGCTGGTATGTGCAGGCGATCCCGCGGGAGCGGACGGCGGTGACGGCGGGGGACCACATCGACTGGATCACCACCTCCCCGGCGGCCATCAGGTTCACGCTCTCGTCGAAGCTTTTCCAGAACGCGCGGAACTGGCCCGCTTTTTTGGTTTCGATCAGGAAGGCGACTGTCTTGTCGATCTCCTCCTTCGTCATGTTGCCCTTGTCGGCGTATGTCATGGTGCCGAGGCTCTCCATCACCATGGCGGCGTCCATGATGCCGATGCCGGGGATGTTGAGGATGCTGGCGCGGCCCTTGAACGCCGGGTCAACAAGATCCTTCCAATGGGTGATGGGGCGGCCCACCAAATCGGGGCGGATGCCGAGCGTGTCCGCGTTGTAGATCGTGGGGATCAGCGTCATCCAACCGGTTTCTTTGGGGGAGAACTTGGTCGAGGACGGGCCTTCCACGAAGCTCACTGTGTGCGGGGCGGTGCCCTGCCCGATGGTGCTGGTCGGCGTGAGCTTCCCGGTGGTGAAGATAGGGACGATGCTGCCGTATTCCTTGATCTTCTTGGTATCCATGGGCTGCAGCACGCCGGCCGGGAACACCTTCTTGCACGAGAAATACTCAATATCGGCCACGTCATAGCTGCGCGGCTGGGTCACCGCCTTCTGCACCACAGCGTCGGTGTCCAGCGCCGTCATCTGCAGGGTGAAGCCGAG
This sequence comes from uncultured Burkholderiaceae bacterium, assembly GCA_964657445.1. Lineage (GTDB taxonomy): Bacteria > Pseudomonadota > Alphaproteobacteria > Acetobacterales > Acetobacteraceae > LMUY01. Next base: position 1,911 of record CAZZVB010000004.1, read on the forward strand.
GTCCTGCTTCACCTTTTCCGCAATCGGGTTCAGCGCCGACACGCCCGTGCCGAACTGGCGCAGGGTCACGTTCTTGATGTTCTGCGCCCAGATGGTTGGGAACCCGGTCGGGAACGCCGCGGCCGTCCCGGCTGCGGCGGCAGCGGTCTTCAGCATCGTGCGGCGGGTCGTGCTCATGGCGGTATCCCTGTTGTTTCGACTGTGTCTTCCAAGGACCGTGCCAAAGCGGCGGAGCCAACCCAGCCCTGGCGCGTTCTACCCAGCAAGGGACCTGTCGCGTCCCAGGAGTGCCGGCTATGCAACACTGGATCAAGTTCGCCGCGTTTGCCCCGCTGCTATTGGGTGCGGCCAGTGCGTCCGCCCAATCCACGACGATGACGCGGGCGCCGGCCGGGCAAGGGCTGACGGCGACGCACCGTGCCCCCCGCCGGCCCGCGCCGCCGACTCAGGGCCAGAAGCCAGTCGGGCACGTGTTTGGCTTACCCGTCGTGGTGAACGCCCCCGTCGCAAAGCCATACGGTCAATCCGCCTACCACAACGCCTACGGCCAGCCGGAAAGCAGCGGCGACGCGGTGACGCACGACTTCATGCAAAATCGCTGACCCAATGCGGCCGACGTGCCTCGCCGTTCTGGCAACCGTTCTCGCCCTGCCCCACGTGGCCATGGCACAGGCTGGTGGGTTGGCAGCGGCATCGCTGTGAGCGGGCAGGTCGAAACCGAGAAGTTGAAAGAAGGCCGACCTAGTCTCGGCGACTAAACCGCATCCAGCATATGCGCCCCGATCGCCTTTGGGTCCGCCCCGGCCGCTGGCGTCTCATGCACGATGGCGCCATGGCGCATGACGACGATCCGGTCCGCCAATTCCAGGATCTCGTCCAGATCCTCGCTGATCAGCAGCACCGCCGTGCCTGCGTTGCGTGCCGCCATGATGCGGGCGCGCACCTCTGCCACCGCCTTCACGTCCAGCCCGAAGCATGGGTTGGCCACGATCAGCAGCGACACCTCGCCGTCCAGTTCGCGCGCCAGCACGCAACGCTGCACGTTGCCGCCGGACAGAACGCCGATCGGCGCATCGGCGGAGGGCGCGCGCACGCCATAGCTGGCGATCATCCGCTCTGCCCGGCGGCGCATGTCGCCACTGTTCAGCCAGCGCCGCGGCCCCGTTCCGCCTCGGTCGAACTGCCGCAGATTGAGGTTGTCCACCACCGACATCGCCGGCACGCAGCCATTGCGCAGCGGCTCCTCCGGCAGCACGCGCACGTGCAGCGCCTGGGACTCAGCGCGCCCGGCATGATACGGTCTTCCGCCCACCGTGATGGTGCCGGCGACAGCCGGGCGCTGGCCCCCCAGCACTTCGAGCAGCTCCTTCTGGCCGTTGCCCGACACACCGGCGACACCGACGATCTCGTGCGCGCGCACCTCCAGGCTGCCGATATCGAGCCCTGGGCGCCCCACATCCTCGGCCGTCGCCACGCCGCGCATGGCCAGGCGCACCGCCGCTTCCGCCACGCCGCGGCGTTCCGGGCGGGCTGGGGCGTGCGGCTCCCCGATCATCATCGCCGTCATGTCGCTGCTGGTCAGCCCGGCCGTGGTGCCGCGCCCCGCCATCTTGCCGCGCCGCAGCACGGTGACCTCGTCGGTGAAGCGCATCACGTCCGACAGCTTGTGCGTGATGATCACCACGGTGACGGTGCCGCCATGCGCCAGGCCCTGCATCAGGCCGAGCATCTCCTCCGCCTCCTGCGGGGTCAGCACAGAGGTGGGCTCATCCAGCACCAGGAAGCGGCGCTGAAGGTAGAGCTGCTTCAGGATCTCGGTCTTTTGCCGCTCCCCGGCCGACAGCGTGCCGACCGTCGCGTCCATGCGGACGTGGAATGGCATGCCCGTCATGAACGCATCCAGCTCCGCCCGCTCCCGCCCCCAGTTGATGACGGCGGGCACGCGGGCGCGGGCGATGACCAGGTTTTCCGCCACCGTCATCGACGGCACCAGGGTGAAGTGCTGATACACCATGCCCAGGCCAAGCGCGTCGGCATCCGCCGGGCGGGCGATCACGGCCTCCTTGCCATCCACCAGGAAGCTGCCGGCATCGGCGCGGTAGTAGCCCAGCAGGCACTTCACCAGCGTGGACTTGCCCGCGCCGTTCTCCCCCAGCAGGCCGTGCACCGTGGCCGGCCGCACCTTCATGCTGATGTCCGACAGCGCGGCGAAGCTGCCGAAATGCTTGCCGATGCCGATCGCCTCGACGCCGATGGCCTGGGTCATGTCGGCAGGTTCGCCAGGAACGTCGCGGAGTCGGCCACGGCGCCGAACACGCCGCCCTGCATCGGGATCATCGCCAGCGCTGCATGGTGGTTGGCCAGGTCTGTGGCGCCACAGCAATCACTCAGCAGCAGGCACTCGAACCCGCGGTCATTGGCTTCGCGCATCGTGGTGTGGACGCATACGTCGGTGGTGATGCCGGTGAGCACGATATTGCGGACGCCACGCGTGCGCAGGATCAGCTCGAGGTCGGTCGCGTAGAAGCTGCCCTTGCCTGGCTTGTCGATCACCACCTCGCCCGGCATCGGCGACAGTTCGGGGATGATGTTCCAGCCCACCTCGCCCCGCACCAGGATGCGCCCGCACGGCCCTGCGTCGCCGATCCCGGCGCCAATGCGCTGCGACCGCCAGCGCTTGTTGGCCGGCAGGTCGGACAGGTCCGGGCGGTGGCCCTCGCGCGTGTGGATGATGGTGTCGCCGCGCGCCCGCATGGCGGCGAGCACGCGGCCGATCGGCTCGATCGGCGCGCGGGTGAGCGACAAATCGTAGCCCATGCTGTCCACGTAGCCGCCGGGCGCGCAGAAATCGGCCTGCATGTCGATGATGATCAGCGCAGTGCCGGAGAAATCTCCGTCGTAAGGCCAGGGATAAGGGTTGGCGGGGATCATTCAGCCGCCTTCAACCGTCTGCGCGGCGCAGGCAGGTTGCAGCTCGTGCCATCGGTGACCTTCACCTCCGCCTCCCACGGCAGGCGATAGCGGCCCGCTGCGAGGTCTTTCATGTAGGTGTACGGACAGTCGGTCGCTCCGCCCTCGACGGCGCTGAAACCGCGATGGCCAAGCTGGTAGATGTTGTTCTCCACCCCCCAGTTGGCCCGGGCCTCGCGCACCAGGTCCGGCCGCACCTCGGCGGTGATGATCTCATCCGCACGGCCGCTGGTGCCGTGGGCGATGATGCTGCCGTCGAAGTTGCAGACCATAGCCTCGCCCATGGAATCGAACGTGCCGTCGCTGCCGCACATGCACACGCTGGCGGTCACCATGAGGTTGCAGAACGCGTTGCTCTGGTTGGTGAAGCGCCATGCGTCGCGGATCGGCGCGGTGTAGCCGGCCGTGCGCAGCATCACCTCCGCCCCACGATAGGCTGCCTCACGCGCCATTTCGGGGAACATGCCGTCATGGCAAATGATCAGCCCCAGTTTGACGCCTTTGGGACCGGTGATGACGGGGATCCCGGTATCGCCGGGTTCCCATGGTTCGACCGGCACCCAAGGGTGCATCTTGCGATAGTACAGCGCGATCTCCCCGGTGTCGGACACGACGATGCCGGTGTTCCACGGCATGCGGCCGGGATTGCGTTCCATGATGCTGAAGCAGCCCCATACGGCGTTGTCCCGGCAGGCCTGGCGCATGGCGCGCACCTCCGGCCCGTCCAGTTCGCACGTCACCTCGTCCCGCACGTCCATCGAGAGGCCGTGCAGCGCGTATTCGGGGAACACGACCAGGTCGAGCGAGGCCATGTTGCGCCGGGCCTTGCCCACCATTGCCACGATCCGCCCCGTCTGCCGCGTGATGTCGGCCCGGGTCTCGATCGTCGGCAGCGCGAGTTGCACAAGCCCCAACACGACGCCGTTCGGGGAGGGATTGAGGCCGCCTAGCCCGTTCATCGTTTGATTTCCCTTCGGTTCAGCGTGCGATCGAAAGCTCACCGGGCATGCCGCGCACAGTCCGGCCGGGGCGCACGGTGGCGATCAGGATGGCCAATGTCAGCACGAACGGGGCGGCGTAGAACAGGTAATAGTAGCTCGTCACGCCGACCGTCTGCAGCGACGGCCCCAGCGCCCCGGCAGCACCGAACAGCATCGAGGCGCCGAGGCAGCCGACCGGGCTCCAGCGCGCGAACACCACCAGCGCCACTGCCATCAGCCCCTGCCCCGACGACAGGCTTTCGTTCCAGCTTCCAGGATAGACCAGGCTGAGGAAGGCGCCGCCTACGCCCGCCAGCGCCGACCCGGCCATCGTCGCGAGCAGCCGGGTGAGGTTGATGTTCAGCCCCAGCGCACGCGCCGCATCCGCGCTGTCGCCCACGATGCGCAGCCGCAAGCCCACCCGCGTGGCGCGAAACATCCAGGCCATCGCGAATGCCGCCAGCACGCCCACGATGAACAGCGGGCTGATCACCAGCGCCGAGCGCACTTGGGAGACGTCTGACCACCAGCCCAGGGGAATGCCCGGCAGACCCGGCGCGCTCGGCTGCACGTAGGGCTTGCCGAAGAAGAACGCGACGCCGTCGCCGGCCAGCAGGATGGCGATGCCCATGGCGACGTCGTTCACCTTGGTCAGCGAGCAGATCAGACCGTGCAGCCCGCCCAGCAGCGCGCCCGCCGCGGCGCCCGCCAGCACGCCCAGCCAGGGATTGTCCGTGAGGTACGACGTCGCGTAGGCGACCATGGCGCCCAGCACCAGCACGCCCTCATTGCCGAGATTGATGCGGCCGGCCCGCTCGGTCAGGCACTCGCCCAGGCTCACGAACAGGAACGGGGTCGAAACGCGCAGCGACCCGGCGAGCATCGCGACCAGGACGGTTTGCAGGCCGCTCACCTCACGCCTCGTGGCTGAAACCAGCGCAGCCGGCCATACATCGTTTCACTGGCCAGGATGCAGAGGAAGATCATGCCCTGCAGCACCAGCACGGTTGCGTCCGGCAGGCCCATGCGCCGCTGCAGCAGGCCGCCTGCGGCGCCGATGCCGCCCAGCAGCACCGCCATCGGGACGATCGCCAGCGGATTATGACGGGCCAGGAATGCGATCAGAATGCCGGAATAGCCGTAGCCGGCAATTAGAGACGCGTTGGCCCGGCCATGCACCGCCGCCACCTCAATCATGCCCGCCAGCCCGGCCAGCCCGCCGCCCAACGCGCAGGCGCCGACCATCAGCCAGGCGACCGGCAGCCCCTGCAGCTGCGCCGCCCGCACGTTGCCGCCCGTGACACGCGCCGCGAACCCGGTCGATGTGCGGGCAATGAGCACCCAGCACAGCACACAGGCGATCACACCCACCAGGATTCCCGGATGCACATCGAGCCCGGGCAGGTTCTGCAACATGTCGTCGTCCGGGATCGGGTAGCTGGAGGGCTTGTTCAGGCTCGCCGGGTCACGCAGCGGGCCCTCGACGAGCTGGTTGAACACGGCGATGGCAATATACGCCATCACGAGGCTGACCACTGTTTCGTTGATGCCGCGCCGCGCGCGCAATACGCCCACAAAACCGATCCAGACCGCGCCGGCGGCAGCCCCGGCGATGGCCATGGCGATCTGCACCACCAGCGCCGGCGCTTCGCCCAACGCCAGCCCGGCGCAGGTCGCCGCCAGCCCGCCCAGCACCAACGCGCCTTCGCCGCCGATGATGATGAGCCCGAGTTGCGCCGGCACCGCCACGCACAACGCGGTCAGCAGCAGCGGCGCGGCACGGGTAAGCGTGTTCTGCAGCGAGAACCAACTGCCGAACGCACCGATCCAGATCAGGTCGAAGAAATCCGCCGGGGAACGATCGAGCGCGAGCAAGAACACGCAAAACAGCAATGTCGCGGCCAAGATAGCCACCAGCGGAACCAGCCCCGCCTCGAGCGCCCGCCGCAGCTTGTAGGTGCTGTCGGCGGACGGACTCGCAGCGGGGCGTGCTGCCGAAGCGACGGGATCGGCGGCGCTCATCTACGTTAGCTGATGGAGCCCTTGACCCCGTCCACCAGCCAGTTGGTGGATTCGAGCTGTATTGCCGTCTCCGGATAGGCGGTGCCGGCGGCGATCACGGTGTTGCCCTTATTATCCATGAGCGGGCCTTTGAAGACGGTGTAGTTGCCTTTCATGATGTCGGCTTTCACCGCGTCCGCATGCTTGCGCGCCTCGACGCCGACGGCCGGTCCATAGGCAGACATCTTGATAAAGCCGTCCGAAAGGCCGCCACGGGTGAAGTTCGGGATCGGCTCGCCGGCCTGCATCTTGGTGGCATACATCTTGTACACCGCCGCCCAGTTCCACTCGGCACCGGTCAGGTAGCCTTTCGGCGCCAGCTTGATCTGATTGGCGTGGTAGCCGCAGGTGAATGCGCCGCGGCCCTCGGTGGTCTGCACGACGACCTTCGGGCCGTCCACATGGCAGGTGATCACATCGCAGCCCTGGTCGATCAGCGCGTTGGTCGCTTCCGCTTCCTTGACCGGCATCGACCAGTCACCGGTGAAGATCACCGACACGGTGATCGAGGGATCGACCGAACGGGCGCCCATGGCGAAGCTGTTGACGTTGATCAGCACCTGGGGGATTGGCTTCGCAGCCACGAAGCCAAGCTTCTTGGATTTGGTCGAGTAAGCGGCGACGACGCCGTTCAGATACTGTCCCATCCCGATATAGCCGAAATATGACCCGGCGTTCATCGGGTGCTTCGTCTTGTCCCAAAGTCCGCCGCAGTGCCGGAACTCCACCTTGGGGTACTTCTTCGCCATGCGCAGCATGTAGGGGTCGAAGTAGCCGAAGCTGGTCGGGAACACGAGCGAGGCGCCGTCGAGCTGGATCATGCTCTGCATCGTCTTCTCGACGTCATCCGTCTCCGGAACGCGCTCTTCCTCGATAATCTTGATGCCGGGCATGGACTTGATCGCGGCAGCGCCCTCGGCATGCGCCTGGTTGTAGCCGTAGTCGTCACGCGGGCCGACATAGATGAAGCCGATGGTGACCGGCTTGGGCGCTGCCCTGACGCCCAGAATGCCACCCGTGGCGGATACGGCTGCGCCGGATCCCAGCCCTTGCAGAACGCTCCGGCGGGACAGAGTGGTGAAATCGACCATGTGCAGAACATCCCAACGTTTACTAGGATATTGCATGCAATCACCGTGCCGGGTCGTTTCGTTTACGGCTCCACAAGGGCGTAAGCGAAAACGCTCCCTTGACGAGGCCAAGGGAGCGTTGCAGTCGGACTCAGAAGCCGGACAGGCTTTTCCAGCGCGCCTCTAGCGTGCGCCGCCACCGGCCGCCGCGCGGTCGGGCTGGTTGCCGTTCTCCGTGCCCGGCGGCTGCTTGTCGGCGCGCGCCATGGCGGCCGCCCGGGTGCGGTGATGCACGGTCGGCTTCACGACCGGATCACCCTGCACGGGGCTGCGCACCGGCGCGTCTGCGGTCGCCGCGGGTTGTGCTGACACTGCCAGCGGACTTAATCCAAGAACCAGACCAATCGTCAGTATGTGCTTCAGCGACATTGAAAGTCCCTCGGGGTGGGTGGCGGGACGGCGGAAGAGCGGAGCTGCGACAGCTTGCTCTCCCCGGCATGCTCACACAGCGTTGCAGGCCGGCATGAGTTGCACGCATGGGGCCGGCAGGCGCTGGAGACATAGCTCCAGCGCCGTGCGCGAGCTTAGAAGTGGTATCCGAGTTCCACGAACACCGATTTCTGCTCGGTGCCTGGCACATATTGCGGCACGCTGCCGAACTTGTTGTGCCAGTATTCGAAGCCGACGCCCGCCTCGATCTTACGGGCGCCATAGCCGATCAGATCGCCCACATCGACCAACAGCTTCGGATGCAGCAGGATTTCCGTGCGGTGATAGAAGTCGCCGGTCGCGCCGCCGCCCTTAGGCCCGATGAAATCGGCAAAGCCGGTGAAGTTCAACGGAACCGGGCCGATCGCAAACGGGAATGCCCAAGACGTCTCGATCTCCCACGTCGGGTTGAAGTTGGAGCCGTTGCCGTTGGCCAGATATGCGTTGGTGTTCCACTCGTGCGACACGCCGACGGTGATGTTCCAGAAACCGCGCGGCAGGTTGATGGAGAATTGCGGTCCCGCAATGATCAGCTTCTTGTAGGAGGCGAACTGGTCATTTTGCGTGTCGAAATCCGCGCCCATCTCGAAGCCGATGTCGCGGATCGGGCCGAACGAGAACATATTGCCGCCAAAGATCTTGTTCCCGCTCAGCACGGTCCGGAACACGCTGTAGAGCTCGAACGAGTTCGAGTCGGCGTGGCCCGTGACGCTGTTGGCCGGATCACCCTTGGCCGCGAAATCCTCGAGATCGAGGCTCACGAAGTTCGAACCGTAGGTCCAGCCATTCACGTAGCTGATGTTGCCCGCAACTTCAGGCGTGTTGCCGGCATAGCCCGGCTGCTTGTTCTCGGGCAGGTAGCGAATGCTGAGGTATGTGTCTTGGAACTCGATGCCTACGGCATAGGACCGGGACGGCATCAGCGCCAAGGGAGCTAATACAAGGAGGGCGCTCAGCGCCTTAACCTGGTTCATTGTAGGCGACTCTCCAGCAGGAAGGACCACGAGTGGAACATTCCCGCGCAGCAAAACCCATGCCACAAATGTGAATCAGGTTCTCGGCAACGTGATGGAACCTTTTGGAGCATCCGAAGACACCGTCACGTCGGCCGGCGTTTATCCTGATTCTAAGCCGAGGGATCGAAATTCCCGGTGTGAAATGATCGTTTCTTGGACATTCGCTTAGCAAACACTCACACGATCAAGGGGCCGGAGCGTCAGCAATCCGCAGCCAATCCGGCCGCGGCAAGACCATGGCGGCGCATCAGCGCAGCCACGTCCAGGCCTGGGATCCGACCGTCCTCGACGACCCATCGGCCGGCGACCATGACGCGATCGGCACGGTGCGCACCGCATAGGACAAGCGCCGCCACGGGGTCACCCGCCCCGGAGAAGCGCAATTCGTCCAATTTGAACAAGGCAAGATCGGCTGCCGCCCCTACTTCGATGCGGCCCAATTCGGCCCTTCCTATGCAATCGGCCGAGCCCTGCGTCGCCCAGCGGATTGCGTCCCGGTGGCTGACCGCCTCGATCCCGTTGGCGCCACGCTGGAGCAGCATCGCCGCCCGCACCTCCTGCATCAGGTTCGACGCGTCGTTCGACGCCGAGCCGTCCACACCCAAGCCCACCGGAACACCGGCGGCCTCCAGTTCGCATACCCGGCAGGTGCCGGAGGCAAGAACCTGGTTGCTGCACGGGCAATGCGTCACGCCGACCTTTGCGCGCCCAAGCCTTGCGATCTCCGGCCCGGTGAAATGGATGCCGTGCGCCAGCCAAGTGCCCGGCCGTAGCCAGCCGCAATCCTCCAGGTAATCGACCGGGGTGCAGCCAAAGCGTTGCTGGCAAAACGCCGCCTCATCCTGGGTTTCGGCCAGATGGGTGTGCAGCCGCACCGACCGGCGCTCCGCCAGGGCCGCCGTCTCCCGCATCAGGCGGGTGGTGACGGAAAACGGCGAGCACGGCGCCAGCGCGATCTGCAGCATGGCGTGGGGCGCCGGGTCATGCAGGGCCGCGATCAGCCGCTCGCTATCGGCCAGGATGGTGTCGCAATCCTGCACCACGCTGTCGGGCGGCAACCCGCCATCGCGCTGACTGAGGTCCATCGAGCCGCGGGTGAACACCGCGCGCATGCCGAGCCGCCGTGCTGCCTCCGCCTCGATCCCGATTGCGTCCTCGAGCCCGCCGGGGAAGACGTAGTGGTGGTCCGTCGTTGTGGTGCAGCCGGACAGCAGCAGCTCCGCCATCGCCACCGTCACCGCAGCGTCCAGCGCCTCCGGCGTCAACCGCGCCCAGACGGGATAGAGCGCAGTGAGCCAGCCGAACAGCGTGCGGTCCATCGCGCCGGGAAAGCACCGCGTCAGCGTCTGATAGAAATGGTGATGCGTGTTGATCAGGCCCGGCAGAATGACGTGCGCGCTGGCATCAAAAACCGCGGCCTCGACGGCGGGTGATGCCCCAGCGGGGACCAGTTCCACGATGCGCCCACCCTCGACGACGACGCCACCCGGCGCGTCCGCGGTGATCGCCAAGGGATGACGCAGCCAGATGCGGGCTTGATGTTGCATACGCAATGTTATGGCATGACGGTTGCATTATCGCGCAAGCCTAAAAGACGAGTTTTTGGAGGCGCCTGTGCAGCCAGTGCTTTCCTCGGCCACACCGTCGCCGCTTCGCTTGGTGATCCTGGCCCTCCAGCACGTGCTGGTCATGTATGCCGGCGCTGTCGCCGTGCCGCTGATCTTGGGCGCAGCGCTGAAGCTGCCGAAAGATCAGGTGGCGCTGCTGATCAACGCCGACCTATTCGCCTGCGGCATCGCCACCTTTATCCAGGCATTCGGCGTGGGCCCGGTGGGCATCCGCCTGCCCGTCATGATGGGCGTGACCTTCGCGTCCTTGTCGCCGATGCTGGCGATGGCCAACAACCCGGCGCTGGGCTTGCAAGCGATCTTCGGCTCGGTCATCGCGGCGGGCCTGTTCGGCATCGTGGTCGCGCCGTTCATCAGCAAGCTGCTGAAGTTCTTCCCCTCCGTCGTCACCGGCTCGATCATCACCGTGATCGGCATCACGCTCATGCGCATCGGCATCAACTGGATCGGCGGCGGCCGCCCGGCGGCACCGGATTTCGGGGCGCCGGGCTATCTCGGCGTGGCTTTCCTCGTGCTCGCCATCATTCTTTTGTTGCTGCGCTTCACGACGGGTTTTTTGCGCAACACGGCGGTCTTGATCGGCATCGTGGTTGGCTACCTGCTCACCCTGGCGCTCGGCTGGGGCAATTTGGGCGGGCTGGACGCACAGCCCTGGTTCGACATCGTGCTGCCGTTGCAGTTCGGCATCCCGCGCTTCGACCTCGTCGCGTGCCTATCCATGTGCCTGGTGATGATCGTCGTCATGATCGAAAGCACGGGGATGTTCCTTGCCCTTGGCACCATGGTCGGAAAGCCCATCGGCCAGAAGGACCTCGCCCGCGGCCTGCGTGCCGACGGCGTCGGAACGCTGATCGGCGGCATCTTCAACACCTTTCCCTACACCTCGTTCTCGCAGAACGTCGGCTTGGTCGGCGTGACGGGCGTCACCAGCCCGATGGTCTGCGTCGCCGGCGGCGTGATCATGCTGTTGCTCGGGTTGTTGCCGAAATTGGCCTTCATCGCCGCCTCGGTCCCGCAATGCGTTCTGGGCGGCGCCGGCGTGGTGATGTTCGGCATGGTCGCCGCGACCGGCATCCGCATCCTCGCCTCGGTCGATTACGAAACCAAGCGCGGCAACGTCTTCATCGTCGCCGTGTCGATCGGCTTCGGCATGATTCCGCTGGTGGCGCCGACGCTGTTCAAATCCGCGCCCGACGTGCTGAAGACCATGCTGGACAGCGGCATTCTGCTGGCGTCCATCGTGGCCGTGGCGCTCAATGCCTTCTTCAACACCAGCCAGGTCGCTGCCGCCACCCACGACGTTCCGGTCGTGATCGCGGACCATGCCTAGGAGAGTTGCGTCATGCCGCTGATCCAGAACCGCTACGGGAAGGGCCGCGTCCGCGTCATGCGCGTATTCCGCGACGGCGAATACAACGAGGTTCGCGACCTGAACATCAAGACGATGCTGGATGGCGACTTCGCGTCCGCCTTCACCCAAGGCGACAACCGCACCACGGTGGCGACCGACACCATCAAGAACATCTGCTACATCGTCGCCCGTGAAAACATGCAGGCCTGTGCCGAGGAATACGCGCAGAAGCTCGCCGATCGCTTCCTGTCGCGCTACCCGCAAGTCGAGAAGGTCACGATATCCACCAGCGAGACCGGCTGGACCCGCTATCCGATCGACGGCACGCCGCACCCGCATACCTTCACCCTGAACGGCAACGGCAAGCCGACGGTGGATCTGGTCGCGACCCGCGAGGGATCGACCGTCGCGTCGGGCATCGCTGGCTATACCTTCATGAAGTCCACGCAATCCGGCTGGGTTGACTACGTGTTCGACGAATACACCACCTTGCCCCCGACGACGGACCGCATTGCCGCGACCGCCATGGATGCGAGCTGGACGTGGCGCGCCGTACCGCCCGACTATGAAGCTGCGAACGCCAAGCTGCTCGCAACGATGCTCAAGGTGTTCGGCACAACCTACAGCCTCGGCGTCCAGGATAGCCTCTACCGAATGGGCGAGGCCGGCCTGGAAGCCATCCCGGAGCTGGCGACGATTTCTATGGCTTGCCCAAACAAGCACTACATTCCGATGAAGCTCGACCAGTTCGGGCAGTCTTCGGACAACATGATCTTCATCGCGACTGACGAGCCGCATGGACAGATCGAGTGTACGGTGGGGCGTTAGTCTAAAAGCCCTCTCTCTCTTCTGGAGAGGGTTGGGTGAGGGGCCAGGTGCAATGCAACTTGCAGACGGTGGCGTGTAGCCATCCCGCAGAGGGAAAGGGACACGACGCCGCGTTATTGATACAGGTGGTCGAGTTCCCGGTAGGATGGCGGGTTTTCATTGACCGGGCGGCCGTTGCGTAGGACCACCCTATGCGCCTGCGGCCGCGACAGCAATTCGCTGTAGTCCCGGCCAGAGAACAGCACCAAATCGGCAGGCGCGCCTGCCCGTATCACGCACTCCCGGCCCATAACCGACGCGGGCAGCGACGTCACAGAAGCCGGCCACTCGCCGACCGGCATGTCGAGGTGGCCAATGCGCACGGCCTCGCGGAACACCTCCGCCAGGTCCAGATCGCCGAAACCGTAGAACGGGTCCCGCGTGTTGTCGCTTGCGATCACAACGCGCACTCCGGCGGCCCGCAATTCATGCACCAGGGTGATGCCGCGCCAAACGGGTGTCTGCGGCGGGCGGCGGCCCTGCAAATAGAGGTTGACCATGGGCAGGCTGACGACGGTGATGCCGGCTGCCGCAACCAGCGCGATGGTCTCGCTCGCCTCCGCCGGGTCCTGCACCGCCAGGCTGCAACAATGCCCGCAGGTCACCCGGCCCTGGTAATTGCGCCGGATTGATTCCTGCGCGATCAGCCGCAACGTGTGCGCCGCCGGGTCACCGGTTTCGTCCACGTGCAGGTCTATATCGAGGTTGCGGTCGGACGCCAAATCGAACACCCGGCGGATCAGCGCGGGAGCGTTCGGCTCCACCGAGCCGGAGCCGCCGAGCAAGCCGCCCGCCTCCGCCACCACATCCGCCATCTCCTCGACGAAGGGCGTTTCGTAGGCGGCAAGCGGCACCAGGCTGACACCCTGCAGCGCGATCCGGCCAGCCCATTCGGCACGCAGCCGCTTGAACACCGGCCAGGTGATGGCGAGTTGGGCGCCCAGGCTGTCGAGGTGCGTGCGCAACGCCACCGTGCCGTGCGAGTAGGCGCAGCGCAGGCTGAAATCAGCGCGTGCAGCGACGTCCTCGGCCGTCCAGTTCGCCTCCCGGTCAGCCGTGACCGCAAGCCGCGCAGCCAAATGCGTGCCGTCCTTGTTGCTGGCGCGCGGCCAGATGTGCCCTTTGTCGATGTGCGTGTGCAGGTCGTTGAAACCGGGAAACAGGATGCCGTGGCCGGCATCGATCGCTGCGCCGGCCGTCGCGATCTCCGGCGCCACCGCTGTGATCGTGGCACCTGTGATTTGCACGTCGCACTCCGCGAGTTCCGAATCGCCTGGCAGGCCGGGCGCCAGCACGCGCGGAATGCGCACGCGCCGGATCACGTAGTCGGCGGCGTCCGGCACGGTCAGGAACGGCATCAGGCGTAGGCCCGGGTGACTTCTTCCTCGCCTTGGCTGTGCAGCAGTTCCAGCAGGCGGCGCCGCATGATCATGCCGGGACGGTCGGACGGCATGTGCTGCTCGATCTTGCGGCTGACATCGAGGATGGCATCCGGACTGGTGGATTCCAGCACCTCGCGGTCCTCCGTGATGATCGCCTGGTCCCACTCGATCAGCTTCTGCGTCGGGCAGTCGGCTTCGGTGTCGTTGCGATACAGCAACTGCACCAATTGGATGCGGCCGTCGTCGATCGGGGTGGCGCAGTTGATGATGATGTGCCGGATGCCGCTCGGGTATTCCATATCCAGCCGGCGGCAGAACGGCAGATACCAATGATTGTTCATCCGCCGCTCAGTCAGCTCATCGGTGCTGCCGGTGACCTGGTGCGCAATGGGCGGATTCAGGATGTCGATCACGGTGGTGGCGCGGAACCCGTAATCGGTCTCCTCGATCTCGTATCTCTTGGGCTTGGGCGCGTTGATCATCCCGAACGTGGCCTTGTGCACGAACGAGAAATGCGCGTTGTCGAACGAATTCTCCATCAGCCGCAATGGCGCGCACTGCCACTCGTCATAGAATTGGAAGATGCGGCGGTATGCAGGATCGCTGTCCTCCGGCACGTCCGGGATCGCCTGCAGCGGCTCGTCCAGCGCGACCCAGGCATAGCCGTAACGGCCGGCGCAATGGTATGGCTGCACGCGGTGCTTCGGCAGCACAGTCTCCGGATCGAACTGGGGAATGCGGGTCAGTGCGCCGGTGCGGTCATAGGTCCAGCCGTGATAGCCGCAGACGATGTTGCCCTCGTCTATCCAGCCCTTGGACAGCTTCGCCGTGCGATGACAGCAGCGATCCGCCAGCGCCGCGGGCTGGCCGTCAGCGTCCAGGAACAGCACGATGTCCTCGCCCATCAGGCGGAACGGCACCGGGCCATCCTTCAGCGCGTCGAGGCGCACAGTCGCATACCAGAACTTGCGCAGTGTCTTCTGATGCGTCGTCAGCATGCCGGGTGCCTCCGTTTAGCGCTCGGTCTTCACCGCACTCTCGTGCCAGCTCCCGAGCAGGATTTGCTGCAGCCAAACCATCAGGCCGAACAGGATGACGCCTGTCACCGTGATCAGCAGCAAAGCGGCGAACATGCGGGGTATGTCAAGCTGGAAGCTCGACTGCAGGATCTCATAGGCCAGCCCGGCGCTGTTGCCGCCGGTGCCCGCCACGAACTCCGCCACCACCGCGCCCACGAGCGCCAAACCCGAGGAGATGCGCAATCCGGCGAGGAAGAACGGCAGTGCGCTCGGGATACGCAGACGCCACAGTGTGGCCAGCGACCCGGCCTTGTTCATGCGAAAATACGACTGCAAGCCGGGCTCGATGCTGCGCAGCCCGATCGTCGTGTTGGAGATGATGGGGAAGATCGCAATGACCGTCGCGCATAAGGTCAGCGACGCCTCCGTATCTTTCACGAGGATGATGATCAGCGGCGCCACCGCCACGATCGGCGTTACTTGCAGCAGCACGGCGTACGGCATCAGGCTCAACTCGATCAGCCGGCTCTGCACGAACAGGAACGCGATCAGCGTGCCCACGATGACGGAGGCGGCAAACGCCATCAGCGTCACCTTCAGCGTGCTCCACAGCCCATGCAACAGCACCGGCCAGTTATCCACCAATGACTCGGCGATGTCCGAGGGCGTGGGGAACAAGTATTTGGGGACCTCCCAATAGGTGCAGGCGCCCTGCCAGACCACCAGGATCACGACGCCTACGATCACCGGCGCCATAGTACGGCCGAACCAGGGCTGCTGGACCAGAGGTACCGTCATGCGAGCCTGCTCGCGACGGACGCCTCGGTCAGCAGCACGGACAGGTCGCGGCACATCAGCGCGAAGCGGTCAGACCCGCGGAACACCGCGTCACGCGGGAACGGCTCGTCCACGATGAACTCCCCGAAGACGCGGCCGGGGTTGGAGGCCATGACGACGATGCGCGTGGACAGGAACACCGCCTCATAGATGGAGTGGGTGACGAACACGTTGGTTAGCCGCCGTTCCCACGCCAGCCGGATCAGGTCCTCGTCCAGCTTGTTGCGGGTAAATTCATCGAGCGCGCCAAACGGCTCATCCATCAGCAGCAGGTCGGGTTCCGTCACCAAAGCACGCGCGATGGACACGCGCATGCGCATCCCGCCGGAAAGCTGCCGCGGAAAACGCCGCGCCGCCGGAGCCAGGTCCACCTGCGCCAGCGCCGCCTTCACGCGCGCGTCGGCATCGGCCCGTTTCATCCCGGCCAGGTCGAGCGGCAGGCGTACGTTGGCGTCAACCTTCGCCCAAGGCATCAACGTCGGATCCTGAAACACGAAGGCCAGCCGCTTGCCCGGTGAGCCCACGGCCTCGAACCCGCCGCGCCACCACAGCATCTTGCCGTCGCTCGGCTCGATCAGGTTGGCAATCAGTTTGAGCAGGGTCGATTTGCCGCAGCCGGAGGGCCCGATAAGGCTGATGAACTCACCGGCCTTGATCGTCAGTTGGATCGGCGCCAGGCCGCGAACGCCGTTGGCGAAGACCTTGTCCGCAGACAAGATCTCCACCACCGGCAACCCTGTCGTCACGTGCGACTTCGCCGGAGTGTCCAGCATCGCCGTCACGCGGAGATGTGCAACCCGTCCGTGAATTTGGTCGTGAACGCTTTCTTGTAGTCCACGGTCGGCTTCAGCAGATCCGCCTTCACCAGGAAGTCCCGCGTCGCCTTCCAGCGCGCATCCGTCATCGTCCCGATGCCGTTCTTGGCGGCGTCACCACGATCGAGCACGTGCATCTCCTTCATCTTGGCGATGGCGAAGGCGATCTGATCGTCCGGCTCCTTCGGGTTGTCGATCTGGATCAGCTTGTTCGCCGGCGCCGGGTTCTTGAAGTAATCGGCCCAGCCGAGCATCGAGCATTTGACGAAGTTGGCAACCGCTTCAGGGTTCTTCTCGATGAAGCTGTTATTGGCGACGATCGTGTTGCTGTAAGGCGGATAGCCCTCGTCGGCGAATAGGAAGAAGTTCACCTTCTCATTCGCCTTCATCGCCTCATACGGCTCGGACGAAGGATAGCCCTGCATCGCAATTTTCTTGTCCACCAAGAACGGCTGCAAATTGAACGTGTCCACGCCCGCCATGTCGTCGGTGAAGCCGTACTTCTGCTTCAGCCACGGCCAGAAGGTGACGTGCGAGGACGACCCGATCAGGATTTTACGGCCCTTCAAATCCGCAAGCGACTTGATGTCGTCATGCGTCATGATGCCTTGCAGATCGAACTGGAAGGCGGCGGCAACCGCGGTCACCGGCAGCCCCTTCTCGATCGAGCTGAGCAGTTGGATGTCGTAGCCGATGATCATGTCGGCATTGCCGCCGGTGAGCAGCTGCATGCCGTTGACCTGCGGGCCGCCCATCTTGATGGTCACGTCCAGCCCGGCCTTCTCATACAGCCCGGTCGCCTTCGCTTGATAGAAGCCGCCATGCTCCGCCTCGGCGAACCAGCTCGTCAGGAAGGTGATCTTCGTCAGCGGAGCCGAGCGGGCGCGGCGGCCTACGGTCAGCGCCGTTGCGGTGGCACCGGCTATGACGTTCCGGCGGGAAAGCGGTGTCGTGAGCATGATCGTGGTCAACCCCTGTGTGCGGTACTAAAGCGGACAGAAGCCGTGTGTGGCAAACCGGCGGGCAGCGGATCAGCGTCCGCCGCTTCTACGCCCTCGATCGCGCACGATAGATTGCATGCTATTCATTGGAAAGGGAGATAATCACGCGCACGTTATCAACCTTGGCGTTTCAATGACCGCCAATGCGCGACAGCACTTCCAGATCCTCCGCATCCAGTTCCGCCCGGACGCCTGAACGGATGAGGTCGGAAAAGCCGTCATCCGGAACCATGATCGTCAAACAATATAACCGCCCAGGCCCGGTATTCTCAAGCGCGTGTGTCACGCCCGGCTTCAGCAACAGGCTGTCTCCCGCACGAACATCCACGACGCGGCCGTCGCAGTCCGCCCGCCCTTCCCCCTTCAGGACGAAGAACATCTCCTGTCCGACGGCATGCTTGTTCGGTGGCGTACGGCCGCCATGGTCAAAGATTTCCACCGCCGCGATGAATGCGGCGCCGTCCGCCACCGGGTCGAATACGAAGGCGAGCCGGTTGCTGTCGTTCGGGCTGATCCGCCACGCCTCATAGGATCGCGCAGTCTTTGCAATCGCCGTTTCCACACCCATACCCTCCACTGGACAGGTGGTCTGTTCACAGTTTCCGCGTGACGTTGCAAGCAGTTCCATGCCGCGTGGCACAGCGCGTGCTTCATGCAAATGGTCGTAACGACTGGATGGGTATGGCGCGATATTGGCGGGATCTCAGTTGGCCTGACTTCGAGCAATTGTCGCCCGAGAACACGGTGGCATTGCTTCCCGTCGCCGCCGTCGAACAGCACGGCCCGCACCTGCCGGTCGGCGTGGATGACTTCATCAACCAGGGCGTGGTGCAGGCGGCGATGCCGCTGATGCCGGACTCCGTTCTCGTGCTGCCCGCCTGCCACGTGGGCAAATCCAACGAACACATCGCTTATCCGGGCACGCTGAGCTTCAGCGCGGAGACGCTGATCCGCATCTGGACCGAGATCGGCGAGTCCGTGGCCCGCGCCGGTCTGCGCAAATTCGTCATGCTGAACAGCCATGGCGGCCAGCCCCAGATCATGGACATCGTCGCGCGCGACCTGCGGGTTCGCCTCGGCATGTTCGCGGTCGCGGCGAACCTGCCTGGACTGAACGGTGAGCGTGGCCTCTTCACCACCGCCGAACTGCACCATGGTATTCACGGCGGCGAGTCCGAAACCTCGCAGATGCTGCATCTGCAACCCGAACTGGTGCGGATGTCGGAAGCGGCCGATTTCGCCCCGGCGTCGATCGGGATCGAGCAGGAATACCGCTTCCTTCGCGCCGAAGGGGCCGCGGTCGGCTTCGGCTGGCAATCGCAGGATCTGCACGCCTCCGGCGCCTGCGGGAACGCCGCCGCTGCCGATGCCGGGCGTGGACGCCGGGTCGTATTATCGGCGGCCGAAGGCCTGGCCGCACTGGCTGCAGAAGTCGCGCGCTATCCGCTCAGCCGGATCGCGGTCCGGCCGCGCAAGGGGTAGCGCATGGACCTCACCACCATCACCGAAGTGGCACGTCCGACCCGGCGGCAGGACCTGCCCCCCATGCCGGAAGGCGCGGCCTGGCTCGGCGGCGGCACCTGGCTGTTCTCAGAGCCGCAACCAGGCCTGCGCCACCTGGTGGACCTCGCCGGGCTGGCCTGGCCCGCGCTGGAGCCATCGCCCGCCGGGCTGCGCATCGCCGCGACTTGCACGATTGCGGCCCTGGAGGCGTTCGAGGCGCCGCCCGGCTGGGTGGCCGCCCCATTGTTCCGCGCCTGCTGCAACGCGCTGCTAGGGTCGTTCAAGGTCTGGAACACCGCCACCGTCGGCGGCAACGTATGCCTGGCACTGCCCGCCGCACCCATGCTGGCGTTAACGGTGGCCCTGGAGGGCGTCGCAATCGTCTGGCGTCCGGATGGCAGCGAGCGCCAGGTGCCGATGCAGGAGTTCGCCCTCGGCCCGCAACGCACCGCCCTGGCGCGCGGCGACCTGCTGCGTGCGATCGACCTACCGCTTTCGGCGCTACAGCGCCGCGCCGCGATCCGTCAGGCGTCGCTGACGGCGCACGGCCGCTCCGCCGCCCTGCTGGTCGCCACGCTGGACGCGGGGGGCGGCTTTGCCCTCACCATCACCGGCAGCACGCCCCGGCCGTTGCGGGCTGTGTGGGGACAGCCGCCCTCGCTCGAAACGCTGGACGCGCAGATTCGCGATCTGCCAGACGACATGTGGTACGACGACGTGCACGGCGCCCCCGCCTGGCGCCAGCACATGACCCGGCGGCTGGCGGCCGAGCTTCACCAGGAGCTTCTGGGGTGATCGCGCTCACCGTCAACGGCGTGTCGCAGGAATGCGACCCGGCGCCGGGCCAATGCCTGCGCACGCAGCTTCGCGAGCTTGGCTGGACGGGCGTGAAGAAGGGCTGCGACGCCGGCGATTGCGGCGCCTGCACCGTGCTGCTGGACGGCGAGGCGGTGCAAAGCTGCCTGGTGCCCGCCTTCCGTGCCGCCGGGCGAACGGTCACCACGATCGAGGGTCTGGGCGGCGACGGCCTGCACCCGATGCAGCAGGCGTTCAAGGACGCACAGGGCTTCCAGTGTGGCTTCTGCACGGCGGGCATGATCCTGACGGCGAGCAGCCTGACCCAGGCGCAACTGACCGACCTGCCGCGGGCCATGAAAGGCAATTTGTGCCGCTGCACGGGCTACCGGGCAATCGCCGACGCAATCGCCGGCATCTGCCATGTTGGACAGCTCCCCGGCAGCGAACCCGCGCCGGATGCGCACGAGGTGGTCACCGGGACGGTTCGCTACACGATGGATATCGTCCCGCCGGGTCTGCTGCACATGCGCCTGGTCCGGTCGCCGCACGCCCATGCCCGCGTTCTTCGGATCGACACAGCGACGGCGCTCGCGGTGCCCGGCGTCGTCGCCGTGTTCACCCATGAGGACTGCCCCGGCGCGCTGTATTCCACCGCCCGTCACGAGGACTTCCGCGCCGACCCGTCCGACACACGCCTGCTGGATGACGTCATGCGCTTCAAGGGCCAGCGGGTTGCCGCCATCGTCGCGGAGTCCGACGCCGCGGCGGATGCCGGCGCCGGCGCGCTGGCGGTGGAATATGAACTGCTTCCCGCGGTGTTTGACCCTGCGGACGCGATCCTGCCCGGCGCGCCCGTGCTGCACGACAAGGCCGCCAGCCGCATCGCCAACCCGGCGCGCAACATCGTCCATGAAATCCACGAACGCGCCGGCGACGTGGAGGCCGGGTTCGCCGCGGCCGCGGTGGTGGAGGAGATCGCCTGCGACGTGCAGCGCATCCAGCATGCGGCGCTCGAAACCCACGGGGTGATCGCCTGGATGGAAGGCGACAAGCTGGTGGTGCGCACCAGCACGCAGGTGCCGTTCCTGGTACGGCAGGCGCTGGGCGATCTGTTCGGCCTCGCGCCGCATCGGGTGCGCGTCCTGTGCGAGCGGGTCGGCGGCGGCTTTGGCGGCAAGCAGGAAATGATCGTCGAGGATATCTGCGCCCTGGCGGTGCTGAAACTCGGACGGCCGGTCAAGTTGGAACTGACCCGCGCCGAGCAGTTCGCCGCCACGACCAGCCGGCACCCGATGCGCGTGGTCGCACGCGCCGCCGCCCATGCGGACGGGACGCTGGCGGCGATGTCGCTGAAGGTGCTGTCGAATGCGGGCGCCTACGGCAACCACTCTCCCGCGGTGCTGGAGCACGCCTGCGGCGAGGTGCTCGGCATGTATCGCTGCGCCAACCGCGCCGTGGATGCCATCGCCGCCTACACCAACACCGTGCCCGCCGGCGCCTTCCGCGGTTACGGGTTGAGCCAGACGCTGTTCGCCATGGAACAGGCGATCGACGCCCTCGCACGCCGGCTCGGGATCGATCCGTTCGAGTTCCGCCGCCTGAACATGATCCGCCCGACCGACCCGATGGTCACGCTGCACGGCGAACTGGAGGACGTGGAGTTCGGCAGCTACGGGCTGGACCAATGCCTCGACCTCGCCCAGCACGCACTGGCCGAACCAGGCGGCCTGCCCATGCCGGACGGCCCGGACTGGGCGGCCGGCCAGGGCGTCGCCATGACGATGATCGACACCGCGCCGCCCTTCGGCCATCGCAGCGAGGCGCGCATCCATCTCGCGGCAGACGGGCTGTACGACCTCGACGTCGGGACGGCGGAGTTCGGCAACGGCACCTCCACCGTGCACCGCCAAGTCGCTGCGGCGATCCTCGGCACCGTGCCCGGCTGCATCCGCCTGCGCCGTTCCGACACCGATCTGGTGGGCCACGACACGGGCGCGTTCGGCAGTACCGGCGTCGTGGTGGCGGTGCGCGCAACCGAGTTCGCCGCCCGCGCCTTGCGTGACAAGATCCTTGCGGCGGCCTCCCGCATGTCCGGTTGTCCCTCTGAGGAGTGCCGCATCGCTGAAAGCGCGGTGATCTGCGGCGGGCGCAGTGTTTCACTATCAGAACTTCCCGGCGCGGGCGGCGTGCTGGCCGCGATGCGCAAATCGGATGCGGCGCCCCGCTCCGTCGCCTTCAACGTGCACGCAATCCGACTCGCGGTGAACCGCGGCACCGGCGAAATCCGCATCCTGCGCAGCATCCAGGCCGCCGACGCCGGACGCGTGCTGAACCCCATGCAATGCCGCGGCCAAATCGAGGGCGGCGTCGCCCAGGCGCTCGGCGCCGTGCTGCATGAGGTGGTGCGCATCGGCGAGGATGGCGCCGTCAGCAACGGCACCTACCGCAATTACCATATCCCCGCCTGGGCCGATCTGCCGGTCACCGAAGTGCTGTTCGCCGATACGCACGATGCGTTCGGACCGATGGGCGCAAAATCCATGAGCGAGAGCCCGTTCAACCCGGTCGGCGCTGCCTTGGCCAACGCCCTGGCGGACGCCACGGGCGTGCGCTTCACTGATCCGCCCTTCACCGCGGACCGGGTGTGGGCCAAGCTGCACGCGACGGCTGCGAAATAAGCTATTCGTTCGATCACCATCGCAGCAAAACGACGGCGAGAGGAACCGATAAGCACGCCAGTGGGGTCGAAAATAGCGGAATTTGTTGCAAAAGCATGCGGGCTGAACTTAGGCTGGGCTTCTCATAAGGAGAAGGCAAATGCCGCCCGCGCCAAAAATCACGAAAGCGGATCTCGCCAAAAAAACGCACAAGCCGCACGGCGGCAGCAAAGACAGCAACACGGCCATGCAAGGCAAGAAGGACGCGCAGAAGCTGCGCAAGCTGAACGCCGAGATCGCCGCCGCTCAGAAAAAACGGGATGCGTTGGCGGCGGCGGCGGCGGCAAAGAAAAAGACCAAGTAGCGCCGGCTAGCTTCCCCGATACGTCGAGTATGCGCCTGGGCTGACCAGCAACGGGATGTGGTAGTGGGACTCCGGTTCGGTGATCCCGAAGCGGATCGGTATGCTGTCGAGAAAGGCCAGCCCACTCTCGGCGAAATAAGGCCCGACCTGAAAGCGCAACTCATAGACCCCGATGCGCAAAGGACCACCGGACAGTAAAGGCTGATCGGTTCGGCCATCGGCGTTCGTAAGGCTATTGCCGAGATGGTTGGGGATTGCGCCGCCCACCTCCCACAACTCGATCGGGATGCCCGCCGCAGGGCGTCCACGGGCCGTGTCCAGCACGTGGGTGCTGAGCCATCCTGTGACCGGCGGCGCGCCGGGGCCGGTGACGCGGTCAACCAGCCGCAACCGGGTGATGTAGGCGATCTCCTGCAACGCCGTTTCGCGCTCGATCGCCGGGTCCGCTGTCACCCGGCGCTTGAACTCCGCGATGATCGACGGCCGGGTATGACGGCGAACACAAACGATGAAGGGAAATCCAAAGCGTGCGCCATAGGCGGCGTTCAGCTCTGCGATCTCCTCGGTGTCGTCCGCGGCACGGTTCAAACCCAAACCCGACTGTTCCGCCGTGGAGTCCGCGCCGATCGCCCCCGCGCGCGCAGCGGCGCCCGCCAGTTCCGGATGACCGCGGAGGAACGCCAAGACCTGTCCGTCGGGCGCGGACCGCACCGCCGCCATCATGCCGGCGTGCAGATCGGCGATGGTCGCATAGGGCCGCCCGGCGGCGGCGCGCCCGGCCACCCACGGCGCATCCTCGAAGATCGTGCCCAGGGCGGCGACGAAGCCCTCCTCCGGCATTGCGTTCAACGCGACCAGGTTGAAATGCGAGACTGTCATGCTGCGCCGATACGACCGCTACGTCAGCAGCATAGGCTGTCCGGCCATGGCACGGCTACACCCACTCCCCCGCGCGCATCAGCGGCTCGGTTGCGCCGCCGGGAAGCACCCCATCCACGTCGATCTCGCCGGATCCGATCATCCAGTCGATATGGATCAGGCTGCTATTGGCGCCCCGCTGCGCCAGCTCCGCGTCGGATGCATCCACGCCGCCCTCGATGCAGGTGCGATACGCCTGGCCGATGGCGATATGACTGGCGGCGTTCTCATCGAACAGCGTGTTGTAGAACAGCAGCCCGCTGGCGGAAATCGGCGACGAGTTCGGCACCAGCGCCACTTCCCCGAGTCGCCTCGCGCCCTCATCGGTGCCAAGCACCTTCTCCAATACGTCCTGCCCGGTGCTGGCGGTGGCGTCCACCATCCGCCCGGCCTCGAACCGCACCGCGATGTCGCGGATCAGCGTGCCCTGGTAGGAGAGCGGCTTCGTGCTGCGGACCACCCCGTCCACGTTCAGGCGATGCGGCGTGGTGAACACCTCCTCGCTCGGGATGTTCGGGTTGCAGACGATGCCGCTCTTGGACGGCTCGGCGCCGCCCAGCCAGATATGCCCGTCCGCAAGGCCGACCCGCAGCTTGGTGCCCGGCCCGCGGTAGTCCAGCGCCTGGTAGCGCTTGGCGTTCAGGTGGGCCGTCTTGGCGTGCAGCGTCGCGTTATGCTCCGCCCAGGCCGCGACCGGGTCCGGCTGGTCCACGCGGGAGGCGGCGAAGATCGCGTCCCACAGCTTGGCGACGGCCTCCCGTTCGGGCAGGTCGGGG
The DNA here is from genome assembly GCA_964657445.1 of uncultured Burkholderiaceae bacterium. GTDB lineage: Bacteria > Pseudomonadota > Alphaproteobacteria > Acetobacterales > Acetobacteraceae > LMUY01. The sequence continues at coordinate 26,413 of CAZZVB010000004.1, forward strand.
AACATCGTGGTGGCCCAGGCCGGCGTGGCGTAGCTCAGGATCGACCAGTTGGTGGCAAAATTGGTGATCAGCTCCATCGCCGGGCGGTACGCGACGGAGCGGGCGCGGTTGGCCCGGGACACCTTCCCGGCGTCCTGCCCCGCGAGCAGGGACGGGTTCTCCCCGGCGATCGCCAGCCGGGCGGCGCCGTTGCGGTAGGCCGCGGCCATACCCTCGAACAGCCAGGCCGGAGCATAGTCGAACGCGGCATCGCGGCCGTGCTGGAACCGCGCCAGTGTCGCCACCTCGTCCGACAGCAGCGTCGTCACCAGGCTGGCGCCTGCTTTGTAGGCGTGTTCGGTGATGCGCCGCACCAGCGGCACCGCGTCCAGCGGCGCGGTCAGCACCACTTCCTGCCCTGGCTGAAGGCCAAGCCCGACATGCACGGCAACTTGGGCCAGCCGGTCGAGCCGGGAGTCGTGGGTGGGGGCGTGCGTGGCTGCGTCCATGGAGCGTCTTTCCTGCGATGCCTAGCTAGTCAGATAGGCATGCGCGCTCCGCGTGGAAAGCACCGGCGCTCGACCGGCCTGGCTTGACGAGCGTGTCGCGAAACAAAGCGGCCGCGTTCACCCCGAAGGATGGACGCGGCCGCGTGTGACGCACTCGCTGAAACGGCCCTGCAAACCTCGCAGGGCCGCGACCGTCAGTTGAACTTCACGTTGCTGTTGTTCACCAGGCTGACGCCGTTCCCATAGAACGTTTCGTGATGGGCTGCCGTGCCGACCGTGTAGGCGGTGTAGCCGTTGACGGTCGCCCCGGCGACGATCGAGTTGCCAGACGCGGCGAAGCCACCTTTGAAGTCGATGGTATCGCTGCTGGTGAGGCCGGTAATCGTTCCGGATGCGAGCGAACTGGCGAACGTCATCACGTCATTGCCAGCGGAGGCCGTGATGCTGATCGCGCTGGCGTGGGTGCCAAAGGCGACCGTGGCCGAAGATCCTAGGGTGACTGCCGCCGGGCTGCCGCCGACGAAGGCCCAGCTTGCCCCTGCCGCCACATTCACCGCGGTAAAGTGCGCGTAATTGGAACTGTTGATGGTGCCGGTGATCGTGCCGGCCGCAAGAGTGATGACGTTGTTGGTCTTTGAGTCACCGATGACACCGCCCACGAACTTGGCGCCTGGATCAATGATCAGCATGTTGGTGATGGAACCGGCGATCGCGCTTGAACCAGGACCGCCACCGAAATAGACCGCGTCCTTCGTGCCGGAAATCGTGCCCGAATTGGTCAATGTGCCGCCGTCACCCAGTTGCACGCCGATGCCACCCGAACCGGACGCTTTGATGAGGCCGGCATTCGTCACCGACACGGACGTGCCATACTGGCTGCCGTAAACACCCGACTTCACGCCACTGATCGTGCCGCCTGCGGCGTTGATGACACTTCCGCCGGCACCGAGATCCACACCGGCGCCATAGGTGCCGATGATCGTGCCTTTGTTGGTGACGGTTCCCGACGCATTGTAAACGCCGACGCCGTAGCCGCCTGTCACGACACCAGACGCAGCGTTGGTGAAGATGTTGCCGCCGCCTTCGAGGTCCACGCCATCGCCAGCCCCCGCCAGATTGAGCGCGGAGATGGTGCCGTAGTTGACAATGGTTCCAGTCCCGGCGGAATCCTGCAGCCCGTAGGCTGCGCCCACGATCGTGCCGTTCAAGGAGTTGGTGATGTTTGCGGAGCCGCCGACTTCCAGTCCGACACCCGCGCCACCGACCGCCGTGCCGCCAATGGCCAGTGTGCCGCCGCCGAAGATAAAGCCGCTATTCGTTAAGGACCCGCCAGCCAACATATCCACACCGAACGCCCGGCCGTAGATATAGCCGGTGGTCGTATTGGTCAGTGTCGAAGATGAGGCGAAACTCACGCCCGTCGTGTAGCCGCCGATATATCCAGAGTTCATAATGGTTGCGGATGTGGTCCCGCTGACATTGACAGCCGCGCCCGACTTGTATCCGTAAATATAGCCGGCCTGGGTGTTGATCAACGTGCCGCCGGCGTTGAGCAGCACGCCATTCCCTGCGCCGCCCTTCATATTGTCAGCAATTTTGCCGTTATTCTTGATCGTCACCGCGGCAGTGGACGTGATCCCATTTGACCCGCTGATGTAGCCGCCGGCCTTGACGTAGGTGGATTGGGTGACCGTAAGGTTCTTGCCGCTTGCGATCGTGTTGTATGACATCGCTATCGTTCTCCGTTGGAGGACCGGAAATCAGTTTGAACGCAATCCGGAACGTTCCGGTAAAATCTATCGCGCTTCTAAACGACCGGAAGTTTAACTGTCAATTCGTTTTCGGAGCGTTATGCTACCAAAATATGTCAGAATATGAACTTTGCGAATTTTTTGCAGACCAACCTTCGTTAAACGATAAACATGCCAAATAATTAGATTGATGCACGAGCACGCCATGCCGAATATGCTGCTGCTTTTGAGTAGTTTATCTAAAAACCGGTCTTCGATACCGAGGCACCGGCAGCAAACCACCGGCGTTTCGCAAGACACCTACGTGAATGCACGATTGTCACCGTCACAAAGCATTAACGACACCCGTCAGCGCCTGCGAGTCGCCCTTGGCTCTCGCCACGAGAAACGGTATTGCGACATGAGACGATTTGGAGGCGGTACGATCTGTGAACGCCGTGGTGTACAAACCCTGCCCCTGCGGAAGCGGACTGCGTGTCGCGCGGTGCTGCTCGATGGACACGACATCGCTGCCGCCAGCGGACGCGACCCGGCACCTCATCCCCATTGTGGAGCGTGCAAGCCAGGCTTGGCGCAACGGGGCACGCGACGTGGCCGAACGCCTATGCCTGGACGTACTGGAACTCGCGCCCGACCGGGTCGGCGCACTCAGCATCCTGTACGAAATCCGCCGCGCGGACGGCAACAGCGCCGCGTCCGAGGCGCTGTTGCACCGGATTGTCTTGCTGGAACCAAACTCCTTCTGGCCCAAGAACGACCTGGCCCTGATGATGATGAACAAGGGAAACCTCGCCGAAGCGCAGGTGCACGCGCGCAACGCCGTCCGGATCGCGCCGGAAAACCCGCAATCCCACAATCTCATGGGCATGGTCATGACGGAGGCGCAACGCGCGCCCGTCGGTGAGTTTCATTACCGGCGCGTTCTGGAGTTGACCGGCCAGCGCGATCCCATCCTGCTCGCCAACCTGGCCTGGAACCTGAAAGGGCAAGGCCGGGTGGATGAGGCGCGTGCGCTCTACCAGGAGTCCGTCGCAAGCGCCCCCGCCGTGCCTCAAACACTTTTGGGCTGGGCGCGGTTGGAGGAAGCCGACCGGAAGCTCGAAGCCGCCAATGCCAAACTCGATGAACTGGCATTGGTCGAGCCTGACAGCGTAGGGCTGAAACTCGCGCGCGCCGCCGTGCTCGGCCGGCAAAAACTTTACGACGAAGCACTCGCGCTGCTCGACAGCATCGCCGGCGAGGGCCAAAGCCTCGGCTCCACGGAACTCACCGAGAAAGGCCGGCTGCTGGACAGCATGGGGCGCTACGACGATGCCTGGGCGGCCTTCGCCTTGGGCAAACAGATCCTGCGGGAAAGCGGCGGCATCACCTATATGGAGCCGAACGCCCGCGAACTGGTGAACCGCCTGCGCGGCTTCTTCACCGCGTCCCGCCTGGCGCTGCTGCCGCGTGCGACAGTCCGGCCCGGCGTGCCGCAGCCTATCTTCATCCTCGGCTTTCCCCGCTCCGGCACCACGCTGCTGGAGCAGACCCTGACCGCCTCCCCCCGGATCGCCGCCGGCGACGAGCTTTCGCTCGTGCACGACATCACCGAGGCCATGCCCCGGATGCTCAACAGCCCGCTCGGCTACCCCGAAGCGCTGTGCGAACTCTGGATGGGCGATCAGCACGAGGCGCTGGACACGCTGCGCGACTTCTACCTCGAAAAAGTGCGCCAACAGGGCGTGCTGACGCCGGGTGCGACGCTGTTCACGGACAAGATGCCGCTGAACGAAACCAATATGGGCCTGATCGCCCTGATGTTCCCACAAGCCCCGCTGCTGCACATGATCCGCCACCCGCTGGACATCATGGTGTCGGCGATGTCGAACCACTTCACCCACGGCTTCTGCTGCGCCAGCGCGCTCGAAACCGCGGCACAGCATTTCGTCCTGATCCACGACCTGATCCAGCATTACCGGACGGAAATGGCGCTGCACTACCTGCCGGTCCGCTATGAGGACATGGTGGACGACCAGGAGAACACGGTGCGCGCCGTGTTCGATTTCATCGGCGAGCCGTTCGACCCGGCGGTCCTGCAATTCGAGAAGAACGCCCGCTACGCCCGCACGGCCAGCTACGCGCAGGTGACGGAGAAGCTGTATGACCGGTCCCGCTACCGCTACCGCCATTACCTGCAGCACCTCGGCCCGGCGATCGAAATCCTGCAGCCCGTAATCGAACGGCTCGGCTACACCGTCTGATGGAAGCGGTTCCGGCCCCGGTCAGCGCCCCCGGCGCCGGGCCGGTCGTGCCCATCCCGACATCCGAACTCTTCGCCGTGGCGCAAGAATACGAGCGTGCCGGGCGGCTTGACGATGCCGAGCGGCTGATCGGCCACATCCTCGCCGCCCATCCGAACCAGGCAGACACCCTGCACCTCGGCGGCATCGTCTCCTTCAAGCGCCAGCGCCTGGAGGAAGCGCTGCAGCGCATGCAGCAATCGCTTCAATTCGGGATAGACACACCGCTCTACCTGCGAAACATCTGTGAGGTCTATCGCAGCCTGGGGCGCTTGGACGAAGCGCTTGAAACCGGGCGAAAAGCCGTGGCCCTCGCCCCGTTCGATCCGCTGTCCCGGCACAATCTCGCGGTCATCCACTGCCACCGCCTGGAACTGGACGAGGGTTTGGCCGCCGCACGGGAGGCGCTGGCGCTAGACCCGGCGATGGCGGGGGCACATTTCTCCGCGGCCGAAGTCCTGCTCACGCGGGGCGAGATGGAGCAAGGCTGGGAAGAGTACGAGTGGCGCTTCCGGATCGCAGGCGTTCCCGCCCCCATGCCGCCAACCGACAAGCCGCAATGGGACGGCAAGCCGCTCGACGGCACCCTGCTTCTGGTGGCCGACCAGGGTTTTGGCGACGTCATCCAGTTCATGCGCTACGTCGCCTGGGCCAAGGCGCGATGCGCCAAACTGGTTGTCGCTGCGAGCAAGGAAACGCAGACGCTGCTGCGCCAAGCGGCGCCGGACGCGTTGGTGGCCTTGACGTGGTCCGAAATCCCCGAGTTCACCGCGTTCTGCACCCTGTCGGGGCTGCCGCGCCTGCATGGCACACGGATCGACACCATCCCTTGGCCCGGTCCCTATCTGCAGGCCGACCCGGTGCGCCGGGCGCGATGGACCAAGCGGCTCGAAGCCCTGACGCCCGCCGGCTACCTGCGCGTCGGCATCTCCTGGGCCGGCCGCCCCAGCCACTCCAATGACCGCAACCGGTCCACGACCCTGCCGATGCTCCGCCTGCTCGGCAACGCGCCCCGCGTAGCGCTCGTCTCCCTGCAGAAAGGCGACCCGGCGGCGCAGACCGGCGCATGGTTCGGCCGTGCGCCGCTGGTCGGGCTCGGGCCGGAGCTGAAGGATTACGACGACACCATGGCCGTGATCGACGCCCTCGACCTGGTGATATCGGTGGACACCTCGGTCGGCCATCTCGCCGGGGCTATGGGCAAACCGGTCTGGCTGATGCTGCCCTACGTGCCCGACTGGCGCTGGCTGCTCGATCGCGAAGACACCCCATGGTACCCCGGCCATCGCCTGTTCCGCCAAACCGCGGACCGGTCCTGGCAGAACCTCGCCCAGCGGGTTTCGGCGGCGCTGCAGGAATGGTCACACGCCCGACGCGAAGCGCCCGCCCTGGCCCAGTGACGGCGCGGCGCTGCGGATTTGCGGGCGGACGCCGTCGAACGACACCGGCAACCCCGTCAGCTTGAACGACTCGCCCGGCACATCTTGAAAGATCCCGAGCGCCTGCACCTGCGGCTGCGCGATCGCCTCGGCCAGCTGGTGGATCGGCGCGCACGGCACGCCGGCGGCGTCCAGCAGCGCCAGCCACTCCGCCCGGGTCTTGGCCGCCAGCCGGGCATTCAGCGCGTCCGCCAGCGCATCGCGGTTGGCCAGGCGCAAGCGGTTGGTGGCGTAGCGCGGGTCGGCGGCCCAGTTAGGCTGGTCCAAAGCGGCGCACAGCTTCACGAACAGCCGGTCATTGCCGACGCAGATCACGAACGGGCCGTCCTGCGCCTCGAACGCCTCATAGGGCGCGAAATCCGGATGACCGGAGCGATGGCGGTGCGGCGCCTGATTCTGGCCCATCAGCGCGTCGGTTTTCTGCGCCGCCCAGCTCAGCCCGGTTTCCAGCAACGACACGTTGACGATGCCGCCGCGCCCGGTCGCCTGCCGCCGTTGCAGCAGCGCCAGCGCGCCGATCACCGCCCACATGCCCGTGCCCTGGTCGCAGATCGCCGCCCCCATGCGCATCGGTGGATCACCGGGGCCGCCGTTGATGCTGGACAGGCCGGAATACGCTTGCAACAGCGGCTCGTAGCCCGGCCGCAGCCGCTCCGGCCCGATATGCCCGAAGGCGGACATCTCGCAGTAAATCAGCCGGGGGTGGCGCGCGCACATCGCCGCCCCGCCGATGCCCAGCGCCTCCGCCGCGCCCGGCCGCAAATTGTGCAGCAGGATATCGGCCTCGGCCGCGAGCCCCTCCAGCGTCTGGCGTCCCTGCTCCGTCTTCAGATCGATCGCGGCCGAGCGCTTGCCGCGGTTGAACACCTGGAACAACAGCGAGTCGTCGCCTCGGAACGGCTTGCCCATGCGCCGCCCGTCATCCCCGCCATCCACGCGCTCGACCTTCAGCACGTCGGCGCCCAGATCGGCGAAGATCGCGCCGGCAAACGGCCCGGCCAGCACCTGCCCGAGTTCCAGCACCCGCAACCCGGCCAGCACGCCCTGCGTCGTTTTCATCCGTCCCTCCCATTCCCCAAAAGGCCGGTCTATCAGGCATGGCCAGGGGCGCAAATCGCCAGCGCCCGTCCCTTCTCCCTCTCCCCACGGGAGAGGGCCGGGGTGAGGGGCCAGCACACAGGCTCTCGCCTATCGGCCCTTCACCCCCACCCGCGGCCTGCGAAACGGCTCGCGTAGGCGGCATAGGGGTTGCTACACCACGTTCATGGCAAGCCCCGCAGTGAACAACGCATCGGCACTGCCGGTCCCGCGCCAGGCCCGCACTCCGCTTGGCGGTTTGAGGCTGCCTCGCCAATGGCTCGGCGCCGTCTCGGTCGCGGCGATGGTGGCAGGCTGGTGGGCCATCGCGGCCAGCGGCGTGATCCGGGCAGACCTGCTGCCCTCCCCGGCCGACGTGTGGGATGCGTTCATCGAGGTCGTGACCCAGGGCTATCGCGGCACCACGCTGCAGGGAAACATCGCCTCGACCCTCGAACGACTGCTCGGCGGGTTCTTCGCGGCCACCCTTGTTGGTGTTCCGCTCGGCCTCTGGATGGGCAGCAACCGCGTGGCGAACGCCGCCACCGACTGGATCGTGCAGTTCATGCGGCCTCTGCCGCCCCTCTCGTACATGATCCTGCTGATCCTGTGGCTGGGCACCGGGGACCTGTCCAAGGGCATGCTGCTGTTCCTGACGGCATTCCCGATCGTGGTCGCCTCCTCCGCCGCCGGAGTGCGCGGCGTGAAGCAGCAGCGCATCCAGGTCGCACTGGCCCTGGGCGCCAGCCGGGCAGCGGTGTTCCGCCACGTCATCCTGCCTTCCGCCGCGCCAATGATCATGACGGGGCTGCAGATTGCCCTCGCCGCCGCCTTCTCCACCGTCGTCAGCGCCGAGCTGCTAGCCGCCAGCGACGGGCTGGGCTGGATGGTGATCTCCGCCAGCACCTTCCTGCGCAACGACATCATCATGCTGTGCATCATCATCCTCGGCCTGCTCGGCGTGACCCTGGCCGGGCTGCTGCGCGCAGCCGACAAGTGGGCGATTCATTGGCGCGGCCGCGACTGATGCGCACGCTGCCGAACTGGGCCATCACCATCCTGTCCATCATCGCCATGACCGCGCTCTGGGTCGGCGTGACCAGCGGCGGGCTGGTGCGCGACCTGTTCCTGCCCGGCCCGGCGGATGTGTGGTCCGGGTTCACCGAATTGCTGGATGACGGCTACAAGGGCCGCCCCCTGCTGCTGCATGTCGGCATGAGCCTGTTCCGCGTCGGCGCCGGGTTTCTGACCGGCGCCGCGGCCGGCACCTTGCTCGGCCTGGCGATGGGCTACATGCCGCGGGTCAATGCCCTGGCTGCGCCTTTCGTGGAGTTCCTGCGCCCGCTGCCCCAACTGGCCTACCTGATCCTGCTGATTATCTGGCTGGGCATCGGCGAAACCAGCAAGATCACCATGCTGTTCCTCGCCGCCCTGCCCGTCTCCGCCATCGCCGCCCGCGACGGCGTGGCCAACGTGCCCATGGAACGGGTGCGCGTGGCGCTGGCCCTCGGCGCCAGCCGCTGGCAGGTATTCCGCCACGTGATCATGCCATCCGCCCTGCCGGAGATCCTGGTCGGCGCGCGGCTGGCCGCCGGAATCGTCTATGGCACGCTGATCGCGTCGGAAATCATTGCCGGATCAAGCGGAATCGGCTGGATGATCATGGACGCCGGGCGGTTTTTGCGCTCGGACTACGTGTTTGTGGGCATCGGCATGATCGGGCTGGCAGGCATCGCGATCGACCGGGCGCTGCTGCTGATCGAGCGGCGGGCCGTCCACTGGGCTGGCAAATAGGAGACTAGGCATGAGCAACGGGATCATCACGAGACGCGCCGCCTTGGCGGCCGCGGGCGCGGTCGCGCTGGCGGGCCGGGTGCGCGCGGCGGCGCCCACCGCCGTCAACATCGGCTTTTTCACCGAAACCAAGCCCACCATGCTCGCCAAGGGCGAGGGCTGGTTCCAGGCCGGCACGGGCGGCACGCTGAACTGGACCGAGATGGGCAGCGGCGCCGATATCAACACGGCCATCACCGCGGGCAGCTGCGACCTCGGCCTCGCGACCGGGTCGGCCGCAGTCGCCGCCGGGATTTCCCAGGGGCTGCCGTTCAAGCTGATCGGCATGGTGGACAATATCGGCCCGGCCGAGGAAATGACCGTGCGGACCGCCGCCGGCATCAAAAGCCCCGCCGACTTTAAGGGCAAGAAGGTCGCCGCGCCGTTCGGCTCCACCAGCCATTTCCGGCTGCTCGGCTTCCTCAAGACCAACGGGCTGACGCAGCGGGACGTGACCGTGCTCGACATGAAGGCGCCGGCGATCGTGGCGGCCTGGAGCCGCGGCGAGATCGACGCCGCCTATGTCTGGGCCCCCGCCAAGAGCAAGATCCTCGCCGATGGGGGCGCCGTGTTCCCCACCTATGAGACGCTGGACAAGGCCGGATACGTGATCGCCGACCTGATCGTGGTTCGCGACGGCTTTGCCAAGGAATACCCGGACGCGGTGGTCGGCTTCCTGAAGGCCTATGGCAAGGCGTTGGCGATGTATCGCGAAAAGCCCGACGCCACCGCCGACATCGTCGCCAAGCAGGCCGGCGTCACCCCAGCGGTCGCCCTGGCCGACATGAAGGAATACGACTTCGTCCCGCTGGCCGATCAGGCGACGCCGGCATGGCTGGGCGGGACGCCGTCAGAGCCCGGCAAGTTCGCCCATGTGCTCAAGGGCACGGCCGACTTCCTCGTCGAGCAAAAGAGCATCAAGAGCGCACCCGGCCTGGATGCATTCCAGAAGGGCATCGACACGAGCTACATCACCAGGGCGCTGGCCTGACCCGTTGACGGCGTTCGTCCAGTTCGACGGCGTCTCGGTGCATTACGGCACCGGGGCGTCGGCAGTGCGCGCGCTGGAAGGAGCCAATCTCGGCTTTGAGCGCGGGGACTTCATCTGCATCGTCGGCCCGTCCGGCTGCGGCAAGACGACGATGATGCAGACGCTCGCCGGCTTTCTGCCGCCGACCCTGGGCGTGGTGACGGTGGACGGGCAGACCGTCACCGGGCCAGGGCCGGAGCGCGGCGTGGTGTTCCAGCAGCCCGCGCTGTTTCCCTGGCTGACGGTGCGCGACAACGCCGGGTTCGGGCCGCGCATGACCGGCGCGAAGCAGGGCGCGGCCGAGCGGGTGGAGCAATGGCTGCGCACCACGGGGCTATGGGATTTCCGCGACCGCTACCCTTACGAATTGTCAGGCGGCATGCAGCAGCGCCTGGCGATCGCCCGCGCCTTATGCAACGAGCCCAAGGTGCTGCTGATGGACGAACCGTTCGGCGCGCTCGACGCACTGACGCGGGAACGCATGCAGGAAGAACTGCACGCCGTCTGGCGCCGAACCGGCATGACGGTGGTTTTCATCACCCACAGCGTGGAGGAAGCCGTCTATCTCGGCACCGAAGTCGTGGTGATGTCCCCCCGCCCCGGCCGCATCGTCGCAAGGCTGCCGATGCCGTTCGCCAGAGGCCATGCGATGGACGGCATCCGAGCCGTCAAAAGCCGCCCGGACTTCGTGGTGGCCCGCGAAGAAGTGCTATCCCTCATCTGGTCCATGGGCGACCCGGCGGGTGGATAAGAATGCTGTTGATGTGGCAGGTCTTCGTAGGCCCGGCCTAACCATCCGGCCTGCGCTGCGTCGGACCAGCGTCCCAGCCTGCACCTGCGCCCCAAAGCCTATGTTGGCTGTCTTGCTGCCCTGGCCTGCTGGTACTCCGGCCGGTCCCAAACCATGAAATCGCGGACCTTCATCCAGGGCTCATCCGGCAATGGAATGTCCGGTTTCCCGTCGTAATGCGGCTGCTTCGACGGCCAGGAGTTCGGGCTGCCGATCGCGAGGTTGATCACCGCATACATTGGCTTCGTCCAATCTGCCGGCGTCGGGCGGATGTTCATCAACACGGGGGTTTCGCCGCACCGGGCGGCATAGAATAGGGTGCGCTCCGGCCCCCAGTCCACCACCACCGTCACCGGCGCCACAGACCAGTCCGGCCCCTGGGTGCGCTGGCTGTAGTTCATGTTGGAAGGATAAGCCTTATCTTTTGTGACGACACCGAACTGGTAGTTCGTCGGCAACCCGCCGAGCCATTCGAACACATCGCATTCCGGCGGCCAGGACAGGTCGGTCGGCAGCAGCCAGAAGGCCGGCCAGATCGGGTTGCCACGGGCCGCCTGCGCGGTCAGCGCGAACACGCCCCACATCTGCCCAAACGGCCAAGTGTTCAGCGCGCCGGACACCCACGTCCGGTTCTGCAGGCGCGGCTGCAGGGTTGCGCGCACACGCTCGGGCATCGGGAACGCCCGGATCGTCAGCATGCCATCCTGCATCGCGAACGGCGAGATGCCGAGTTCATCGATCGCCAGCGCGTTCGGATACGCTTCCAGCTCGGTGCTGTCATTGATGCCATCCCAGTCCGGATGGTTGCCTCTGCGCAAAATCTCATACGACAGGTACCCGGCCCGCCAGCGGAATGATGGATCGGCCAGGCTGAGTGACGTGTGCGGGGTCGCGCCCGGCGGAAACTCCCGCGCCAGCGCCGGCATCTTGTCGAACGCCGTCTTGCGTACGAGCGTCGCATTCGTCAGGTCGAGCGGATCGCCGAGCTTCGGCCCGGAATCCACCCGGCGTATCGGCGCAAGCTGACCGAACGCGCCCGCAGCGCCCAATGCAAGCATGTCACGCCTGGAACGAAGCACCGCGGTGTCACCCATCCTGATTGAGGCCGCAGCGTCAGCGATCATGCAGATTGGCGCAAGACGCAGGCAGAAAGCCATTCAGTCATTCCGCCCGGCCTGCTACAACCGGCGAATTAACGCAAAGGCGCATCAATTGAACTCTCTGCACGCCCGCGACATCGCCAGCCTGGTCCATCAGCAGACGAATCTGGACCACCATGCGCGCGAGGGCGGCGTGATCATCGCGCGCGGCGAGGGTTGCCGCGTGTGGGACACGGACGGGAAAGAATATATCGAGGCGATGGCGGCGCTTTGGTGCGCCAGCCTCGGCTTCAGCGAGCGCCGCCTGGCGGACGCGGCGCACAAGCAGATGCTGGAGCTACCTTACTACCACACCTTCTTCGGCAAGGGCCACGAGCCCGCCGTCGAGCTGGCGGAGCGGCTGCTGGCCATCGCCCCGCCCGGCATGGCGCGTGTGCTGTTCCAGTGCAGCGGGTCGGAGGCGAACGACGCCGCGATCAAGCTGGCCTGGCAATACTGGGGCATCCAGGGCAAGCCGGAACGCCGCAAGATCATCGGCCGCGTCCGCGGCTACCACGGCAACACCATCGCCTCCGTCAGCCTGTCGGGCCAGCCGCACATGCACGCCGGGTTCGGCCTGCCGCTGCCGGGCTTCGTGCATACCGAGAACCCGAACTTCTACCGCTTCCACGAGGACGGGGAGAGCGAGGACGCGTTCAGCGCCCGTATGGCCGAAGCGCTTGAATCGCTGATCCAGCAGGAAGGTCCGGATACCATCGCCGCCTTCTTCGGAGAGCCGGTGCAGGGCGGCGGCGGCGCCATCACCCCGCCGCGCGGCTATTGGGCGGCAATCCAGGCAGTGCTGAAGCGGCACGATATCCTGTTCGTCGCCGATGAGGTGATCTGCGGGTTCGGACGCACCGGGCACATGTGGGGCTGCGAAACGTACGACCTGCAGCCGGACATGATCAGCTGCGCCAAGCAGCTGTCCGCCGCCTACCAGCCGATCTCCGCACTCATGATCGGTGAACGCATCCACCAGGCGCTGCTCGAGGGCAGCCGGGTGCACGGCACCTTCGGGCACGGCTTCACCTATGGCGGCCACCCGGTCGCCTGCGCGGTCGCGATCGAGACGCTGAAAATCTACGAGGAGCGCAACATCGTTGCCCACGTGCAGGATGTGTCGGCCGCCTTCCTGGCCGGGCTGGGCGCGCTGCGAAACCACCCGTTGGTAGGCGACGTGCGCGGCGTCGGGCTGATCGCCGGGGTGGAGCTGATGGCGGACAAGCCGTCGCGCACCCCCTTCCCTGCCTCGGCCGGCGCCGGCGCCAAGGTCATGGCTGCCTGCGAACGCGCCGGGCTCATCGTGCGCGCGATCGGCGACCGCATCGCGTTCACGCCGCCGCTGATCATCACGCACGAGGAAGTGGCCGAATTGCTCCGCCGGTTCGAACAGGGGCTCGACGCTGCCGCCGGGGAACTCGGGCTCGGGCTGTCGCTCGCCGCCGAATAACGAGAGTCCGGCGCACGAGGGTTCGCCGCTAGGTTGCAGCGCCCTCCGGTTCGTGTCGCAAATTCTGGCCATAGGACAGAAAGACTAGGCTTGGCAGTCATGTGCCGTCTTAACGCTCGGCACGCTAGCCTTCCCCCAAGAGAGACGATCGGCCTGGAGCCGAGGGGATAGCGGGTGCCAGCGACGCGCGTTCACTTACCGTTTGCTGCCGAAGATAGTGCTTCCGCCAGCAACGGCCCGGACGCCCGGTCGGAGTTCGCGCCCCTGCGCGCCTTCGTGCTCGAAGCCGTCGTGTCCGGCCAGTCGCTGCGCGTCATTAGTGAGCTGTTGTGCTGGCATGTTGTGCGGCTGGCGCCCGAACTCGCCTGCCGCCCGCAGCGCAGCGACGGGGAGGAACGCACGCCGTCGTTCACGGTGAATGGGTCGCGTTCGCCGACACTGTTCGAAAACCGCCTGATCGAAGCAGCGCGGGACCTGTTCGCCATCGCGGTGGAGCACCAGGCGCTATGGGGCCACCTGCGGGATAACAACGCCCGCTTCGAAGTGGCGCTCAGCAACATGTCGCAGGGGCTATGCTTCTTCAATGGCGAGCAACGGCTGATACTGGCCAACCGTCGCTACAGCGAACTCTACAACATCCCGCAAGGGTTGATTCAGCCCGGCATGCACCTGCACGAAATCGTCGCACTCCGCTATGCCGCCGGGTCCGGCCCCAAGATGGAAGTCACCGACTACCTGGATTGGCGCGACTCGTTACGGGTCAACGACCGGCCCAAAGACACCGTGGTCGAACTGGTGAATGGGCGCACGATCGCAGTGCATCACCAGCCGATGCCCGATTCCGGCTGGGTGGCAACGCATGAGGATATAACCGAACGCCGGCGTGCCGAAGCCAAGGTGTTCCACATGGCCCGGCATGATGCACTGACCGGACTGCCGAACCGGATCTCCTTCCGCGAACACCTGGAGCACGCGATCGCGCTGACCGGGCGCGGCCAAGCCTGCGCCTTGCTCTGCCTCGACCTCGACCGGTTCAAATGGGTCAACGACAGTTTCGGCCATCCCACCGGCGACCTGCTGCTGCAGCAAGCAGCCACCCGCATCCAGGCCTGCATCCGCGAGATCGACACCGCGACCAGGCTTGGCGGGGACGAGTTCGCCGTACTGCTCTGCAATCTGGAGCGTCCGGAAAAGGCGGCTGACACGGCGAACCGGCTGATCGAAACGCTCAAGGAACCATTCGACCTGGACGGTCACCAGGTGTGCATCGGCGTCAGCATCGGCATCGCGGTGGCGCCGCTGGACGGATCGTCGGTCAACAAGCTGCTGAAAAGCGCCGACACCGCGCTGTATCGCGCCAAGCACGAACAGCGCGGCACCTTCCGCTTCTTCAAGGCGGAGATGGACGCGCTCTTGCAGGCTCAGTTGGTGCTCGACCACGAATTGCGGGCCGCTGTGCGCAACCAGGAGTTCGAACTGGTTTACCAGCCGATGTACGAGATCGCGAAGGATCGCTACAGCGGCTACGAGGCGCTGCTACGCTGGCGCCATCCCACGCGCGGCGTCATCGGCCCGGCGGAGTTCATCCCCGTGGCGGAGGAAACCGGGCTGATCCGTGAGATCGGCAAATGGGTGCTGACCCGCGCCTGCGCCGATGCGGCGACCTGGCCCGACTACTTCAAGGTGTCGGTCAACCTGTCGGCGCGGCAGTTCACCCGCAACGACCTGGCCGCGACCGTTTGGGACGCTCTGACCGAGGCCGGCTTGCCGGCACGCCGGCTGGAGCTGGAGATCACCGAGACGACGCTGCTGGCAAACCGCCCCGACATCGTCGCCACGCTGCACGAACTGCGCGAGCTCGGGATCAGTATTTCGATGGACGATTTCGGCACCGGATATTCCAGCCTCAGCTACCTGCGCAGCTTCCCGTTCGACCGGCTGAAGATCGACCAATCCTTCATCCACGAACTCTCGGACCAACCCAACTCGATCGCCATCATCCGCGCGGTGCTGACGCTCAGCAAAAGCCTCGGCATCGCCACGACGGCGGAAGGTGTCGAGTCGCTGCAGCAATTGGAGTGCCTGCGGACCGAGGGCTGCGACGAAATCCAGGGCTATTACCTGAGCGAGCCCGTGCCGCCCGAGGAAGCGCTGCGCCTGGCCTGGAGTTTCCGCGGCGGGGCATTGCACGCGGAGCCTGCGGAGTAGGGCGTCACCCGGCTGAACGCGGTCAGCTTGCACCAGCGCCGCGGCTCACTCATCCCAGATCGCGCAACGCATCCTCGAGGATTGCCCGTGCCGGTGCGTATTTGGCCGCGATCAGCGCTTGCGACCCGGCGAAAGCGCGTGCCGGGCTGGCATTCGACAGATTGTCGGCAAGCTTTATCCGCAACACCGATCGATCGCGCTTGGCGGCAAGCGCTCGGATACCCGCCAGATAATCCGTGCCCGGCTGCTTCGTCAGCGCCTTCACGATCGCCGTCACTCGCGCACCGAAATGCTCGCTAAGCTCCTGCTCGGTACACGCGGTATCTTCCAGCACATCGTGTAGCAACGCGGCCTGTATCTCCTCGATCGGAGGGTCGGGAAACTGCTCGCCAAGGCGCTGGGCGACATCTTCGAGGTGCAGCAGGTAGGGCCTGCCGGCCTTGTCCGTCTGACCCGCATGCCAGCGTGCGGCGAAGGCGTGCGCGGCTGCTAAGGCCGGGGACATGATTGGCGCGGATGACTGAAATACATCTCGGCCGTGATCACGGTGCCGTAGATTCGGGCTTGGGCGAACAGATCGGATGATGGCGGAACCTCGGTTTCCTCGCCGTCCCAGTCGAAACGGCGGAACACCCGCCCGGAGGCCTTGTCGAAGCGGAACATCGCATCCTCCTGCGGGAAGTCGATGTACACATCCCCCGCGGCAAATACCTCAGATTGGACGGCCATGACGTTGTCCCTACTTGAGCGCTTTCTTCCAGTCGATCCGCGCAGCCCGCGCGCGGATCCCCGCGTAGTATGCCTTGCTTTCAGCCGCGATGGCGGCGGCATCGGGCGATCCCGGCGGCAGGCTGCGCCATTTTTCATACAACTCGTGCCCGCGTCCGCCTGGCATGCCCGTGGCGTCCTTGATCGTCTTAAACAGCGCGGGCCCGAGAGTACGCTCGGCATCGGCCTCAGCATCCTTGGCGAAGATCATCTCCGGCGAGTTCACCTGGATCTCCGCCAGCATGCCGTTTGGCTGCTGTACGTTGATGATCGCGCCCGAGTAGCCAAGCGGGTCTTTATCCGCGGTGGTCCGTTTGATGCGGTTGGCCGGCACCTTCATTTTGGTCACGATATCGTCGATCACGGCGTCCGTTTGGGACGGAGGCACCACCACGGTGTTGCGGGCCAGGTCCTTGATCGCGCGCGCATCGCCGCCGTAGTCGCGAACCACTTTCTCGGCGGCACGGGCGGCCGATTTCACGGGCGCGGTCCGCACGACGCCGCCGAACTTGGCAGCGGTTTCCTGCGCGGCACTGTCGATCACCGCCTTGCCCGCCTCTGCCTGCTCCCGCAGCGGCGCCAAATCTTGCGCCGCTTTAGCCAGCCGTGCCGGGTCGAGAGTGCCGCCGGCACCACCCGCGGCTTCCCCGGTCCGGCCCACCGATTGGGCAGCTTCGCCGGCCTCGGCGAGGCGGCCAACCGTGGACGCGCCTTCGGCCGCCACCGCCGCTCCCTCGCCCTCGCCAACCCCGGGGATCAGTATCCCGGCCGCGAGCACGCCGCCTTGCCCGATGGCGTTCCCGACGAACTCCGCCGCATGGCCGTGCGCCGCCGCGTCCTTGTAGCCTGCGGCCACGCCATGAACGACGGCCTTTGCCGTATGCACGACCGTCTCGGCGCCCCGGCCGATCGCTTGGCCTGCTTGCGACGCCGCCTCTTTGGGATTGGTGGCCACCGTGCCCGTAAAGGCCGAAACAGCGCCGGCCGCATGCCCGATCGCCCGTCCCGCCCGTTTTCGTGCCGCTGGGTCGGTGGCGAGGCCGTAGGCGCCGGCAGCGGCGCCTTCCGCCATATGCACCGTACTCGTGATGAGCCCGGTGACGCCTTCGGCAACGCCCTCGCCGATGCCCTTGGCAAGATCGCCGGCGGCCCCGGCAGCGGCCCGGGTGTCGATACCGAGGAAGGCGCTCGTCCACTCATGCTCGGCGCCCGTCGGGCCTTTTCCCGGCGTTCCCGCTCCGCTCATGGCGCCGGGGACAATGGCTAAGCGGCCAGCAGGTGCGCGTCGTTGGCAGACCAGAGCAAATTGGTGGCTTCGCCGGCGCTGACCGGCTTGTTCTGGAACGCGTCGTCGGCCACCAGGACCGCGGCCTCGGCGCCGCCGTCCAGCGACAGCG
Source organism: uncultured Burkholderiaceae bacterium (assembly GCA_964657445.1). Lineage (GTDB taxonomy): Bacteria > Pseudomonadota > Alphaproteobacteria > Acetobacterales > Acetobacteraceae > LMUY01. The sequence continues at coordinate 44,068 of CAZZVB010000004.1, forward strand.
CCACGCGCACGCTGGTGCCCTGATACTCCACCGCGGTCACGCGCGCCGGCAGTCCGCCGCCCACCGGGTCCAGGCGGCAGCGGTCGGCGCGTACTGCGACGGGGCCAGCCGAACCCGGCAGCACGTTGTGGCCGCCGATGAAGCGCGCAACGAAGGCGTTGGCCGGACGCTCGAACACGTCGCGCGGGCTGCCGGCCTGGCGGATATGACCGTCCTCCATCACCACCATGACGTCCGCCAGCGCCATCGCCTCGTCCTGGCTGTGGGTGACGTGGATGAAGGTGATCGCCAGCTCCCGCTGCAACCGCTTCAACTCCTCCCGCACCTTGATGCGCAGGAATGGGTCGAGTGCCGAGAGCGGCTCGTCCAGCAGCAGCACCTTGGGCCGGGTGATCAGCGACCGCGCAAGCGCCACACGCTGCTGCTGACCGCCGGAGAGTTGCGCCGGCAGCCGGTCGGCAAAGGTTTCCATATGCACCAGCGCCAGGTACTCGCGGGCCCGCTTGTGCCGCTCCGCCTTGGCAACGCCGCGCATCTTGAGGCTGAAGGCGACATTGTCGAGACAGTTGAGGTGCGGGAACAGCGCGTAGGACTGGAACATCATCGCCGTACCGCGCTGCAGCGGAGGCTTGTCGCCGACGTTCACGCCGCCGATCAGCACGTCGCCCTCGCTGATCGTCTCGTGCCCGGCGATCATCCGCAAGGTGCTGGTCTTGCCGCAACCGCTCGGCCCCAGCAGGCAGCAATAGCTCGCCTTCGGGATCCGGAGCGAGATCGCGTTCACCGCCACCGTCCCGGCGCCATAGCGCTTCGTCACGCCGATCAGCTCGACATCATATCGCGGGTCCATAGGAGCGTCCTTAGGCAAGCGCGCGGCGGCGGCGCGCCAGGCGGGTCATGAAGAACAAGCTCACGCCGATCAGCAGGAACGACACCGCCGTAGTCAGCGTGCCGATGGCGAACAGGGTGGGCGATGTGGCGGAGGAGATCAGCGCATAGATCTCCAGCGGCAGCGTGTTGCGCTGCCCGATGGTGAGCGTGGTGCGCGCATACTCGTCGTACGACAAGGTGAAGGCGCCCACCGCAACGCCGATGATGCCCGGCAGCAGGATCGGGATCGTCACGTGGCGCAGCCGCTGCCAGGCTGAGGCGCCGAGGTCGGTTGCCGCTTCCTCGTAGCTGCGGTTGAACCGCGCCACGACTGCGAACATGGTCAGCAGGCCGAACGGCAGCGTCCAGGTCAGTTGCGCCCCGAGTGCCGAGGTGAACAGCCCCATCGGCAGCCCGAGCAACTGGAACCCCAATCCGATGCCGAAGCCCACCAGCAGGCTCGGCATCACGAGGCTGGCGATCGCCATGTAGAACAGCACGCCCGACCCTGGAAAACGCCGCCGGAACCCGAGCCCGGCCGCAACCGAGATCACGACCGTGAGCGCGCTGACCACCAGGCCCAGGGAGAGCGAGCGTTCGAACGAGGCGACGATATTGCCCATCTGGCCGGGCTTCAGGACCTCGCCGAACCAGTGGGTGGAGACGCCCACCATGGGAAAGGTGACGCCGCCATTCTCGCCCTGGAAGGACAGCACGTAGATGACGATCATCGGGCCATACAGGAACAGCAGGAACGCGCCCATCAGCGTCGCCAGCAGGTAGAAGGTGTAGGGCCGCGGCTCCTTGTAGTGGGACATCAGCCGACCAGTTCCTTGCGAACGTCCACCACCCGCATCATGCCCGCGACCATGAACGCCACGAACAGCACCAGAACCACCGCGCTGGCCGAGGCCGGCGGGTACTGCATCGCCTGGATCTCGGTCGAAAGCTGCGAGACGATGGACGCGCTCTGCCCCCCGCTCATTTGCCGGACGACGAAGTAGTCGCCCATCACCTGCGTGAACACCAGGATCGAACCGAGCGCAATGCCCGTGCGCGACAGGGGGATCACCACATCCGTCATGGTGCGCCAACGGCTGGCGCCGGCGTCGCGCGCGGCCTCCAGCAGGGACTTGTCGATTTTCGACAGGGAATTGGCGATCGGCCCCATCATCAGCAACGTGTAGAGATGAACGTAGGTGACGATCACCGCAAAATCGGAGAACAGCAGGAACGTCAGCGGCTCGTGCGTGATGTGCATATCCATCAGGATCGTATTGAAAGCGCCGTTACGGCCTAAGAACGGGATCCATGCGATGGTGCGGATGATCCCCGAAGTCCAGAACGGGATCGCGCAGAGCAGGAACAGCACCATCCGCGTCGTGCCGCTGCGCACATGGAACACCAGGAAGTAGGCGACGTTGAAGCCAACAAACAAGGTGATCGCCCACACGATCACGGCAAACCGCAACGAACTGATGTAGACGCGGATCGTCGCCGGCGTGGTCAGCAATTCCCGGTAGTTGTCGAAGATGAACGCCGGGTAGATGCCCACCCGGTCGTAGTCGAAGAAGCTGACCACCAGGAACAGCACGGTCGGCACGGCGAACAGCACGAGCAGGATCAGCGCCATTGGCCCGACCTGGAGCCAGGACGTGGCCCAGGACGGCAGTCGCAGGTGGGTCCCGGCCGCGCGCCGCTGTGCGGCGGTCGCGGCCGGGGAACGCAGGGCGGTTTCGGACGGCATCAGGACGTGATGAACTCGTTCCAGCGCCGGGTCAGGTAGCGGTCCTCGTCCATGACGGAGTTCCACACGGCGATGTTGCCCATGCGCTGCTCGAACGATCCGCCGTCGCGCGCGACCCCGGCCTTTTCCATCAGCTTGCCGAACGGGTTCATGATGTCCGCCGCCGCGGGCTTGCCGCCGTACCAGTAATCCCACTCGGCCGCGCTGAGGTATTTCTTGGCGTTCATCGGCTGGGCGGAATAATAGCCCTCGCGCGCGATGAAGGCGCCGGGAAAGCCCGAGGTGTACCAGTTGAGGTATTCGTAGGCGGCGTCGAGCTGCATGCCGCTGACGTGCTTCATGATGCCGAACTGATAGCCCCAGCCGCGATAGCCCTCCTTCAGCGGCTGGAAGGTGCATTGGATGCCTCGCGTGCGCACTGCCGTCACCGCCGGCGACCACATCGACTGGATCACCACCTCGCCTGACGCCATCAGGTTCACCGATTGGTCGAAGGACGTCCAGAACGAGCGGAACTGGCCCGACTGCCTGATCTCGGTCATCAACTGGATCGTCTTGTCGATCTCGGACTTCGTCATGTTGCCTTTGTTGGCGTATTTGATGTCGCCGCGCGCCTCGACAGCCATGGCGACGTCGATCACGCCGACGGTCGGATTGTCCTGCAAGGCAGACTTGCCCTTGAAGTCGGGGCTGATCAGGTCGGCCCAGCTATCGATCTTGCGGCCGACGAGGTCGGGCCGGATGCCGAGCGTGTCGGCATTGGTGATGGTGGGAATGCTGTTGAGCCACTCGGTCGGCTCGGTGGCGAACTTGCTGCCGGACGCATCGGTCGCATACAGGATGGTGTAGGGCGCCACACCCTGCGTGGACGCCTTCCGGCCGTCCGCATACTCGCTCTTGGTGAACAGCGGCAGTGTCGCATCCCACTGCTTGAACTTGCTGACCGGGATGGTCTGCAGCACGCCTCGGCCGATCAGGTATTTGTGGTAGGGCAGGCTGATGTCGGCAACGTCGATGGCGCTGGACTGCGTCAGGAAGCGGTTCAGCAGGTCGGAGCTTTCGGACGCCTGCATCGTCACCTTGAAGCCGAGATCCTTGCTCGCCTGTTCGGCGATGGCGGGGATCGCCGTCACCGGCATGCCGGCATGATGGATCTCGATGTCCTTGATGGTCTGCGCCCAGATGGTCGGGAAGCCGCGGATCGCGCCTGAACCGGCGGCGACGCCGGCAGCAGCCGCGGCCCCCTTCAGGAGCGCGCGGCGGGATGAACCAGGCTTCGTCTCGTCTGTCATGTCAGGCTCCTTTTGGGTTGCTCGTCAGGCGGCAAGCTTCAGGTCGCGGCGGCTTTTCATCAGCGGCTGTATGCGGGTGCCGAACTGCTCCATGCCGATGACGAAATCGTCGAAGGTCAGCATCGCGCCCTGCACGCCGGGCACGGCGGCCAGGTCGTCCAGCATGGATGCGATATGAGCGTAGGACCCCACCAGCACGCTCTGGCTGGTCGGCAGCTTCTGCGCGGTGGTCTTGGCGAAACGGTTGACCGTGGACGACTCATCGGCCTTCCTGTCCTTGCCCGCCTCGCCATCTCGCCAGGCCAGCGCCTCATAGTCGGTGCCGGACTTATAGTGCTCCCACTTGGCCATCGCAGCCTCGTCGGTTTCATCTGCGATGATCATGATCAGCACCAGCGCGCCGCAGGTGCGGCCGGTCTCCGCCGTCTTGGCAACCAGGCGGGAGACGGGCTTGGCGATATTGCACGGGTCGTTCAGGCCGCTGCTCGCGACGAAGTTGAAGTCGGCGTATTCGGCCGCGAACTGGGTGCCGCGGTCGCTTTGCCCGGCGCACACGATCGGGATCTGGCGCGACGGCAGCGGCAGGCAGCGGCAATCCTCCATCTTGAAGAACTCCCCCTTGAAGTCCGACTGGCCCTTGGACCAGAGCTCCTTCATGACGGTGACGTATTCTTCGCAGTATTCATAGCGGTGCGCGTAATGTGCCTCGCCGGGCCACAAGCCCATCTGCGCGTATTCCTTCTCCTGCCACCCGGTGATGACGTTGACGCCGAACCGGCCGCCGGAAATGCTGTCGATCGTCACCGCCATCCGCGCCACGATCGGCGGCGGCATGGTCAGCACGCCGATGGTCGCGAACAGCTGGATACGGCTGGTCACCGCAGCCAGCCCGGCCATCATGGTGAAGCTTTCCAGATTGTGGTCCCAGAACTCGGACGGGCCGCCGAAGCCGCGCAGCTTGATCATCGACAGCGCGAAATCGAACCCGAACCGTTCCGCCTTCTCCGTCACCGTCTTGTTCAGTGCGAAGCTCGGCTTGTATTGCGGCGAGGTGGTCGAGATCAGCCAGCCGTTGTTGCCGATGGGGAGGAAGACGCCGAGCTGCATGGAAACCCTTTCAGACGACCCGTCGATGACAGAACGTGCACCACCGGCCGGTGTGCAAACCTCGGGCCGCGATGCCGCCGAGGCGTAGCGCATCACGCCGGATTGTGCCTGCCTAAGAATGAAGCGTAGAGGGCTCGCCGTCCGCAATGATAGTGCCCACGGCTTGTGCAGTCGCCAGCAAATGCCGGTCGGTGAACCGCGGCGCGGTCAGCGTCACCCCAACCGGCAGGCCGCCAGGTCCGCGGATGGCCGGCACGTTCACGCAGGGCACGTGGAGCAGGGTCCACATCCGATTGAACACGGCATTGCCCGGCCCTTCCTCGAACAGTGGCGCCTCGCCAGGCGCGCTGGGCGTGATCACCGCGTCGAACCCGGCGGCGATCCGGTCGAACTCCGGCCTTAGGCTGGCCGCGAGGTCATACGCCGCCAGCATCTGCGCGCGGGTGATGCCGCTGCGGTTCTCTGCCCGCGCCCGGAAGTCGTCATGCACCCGGTACGGCTCCCGCCGGGCCAGGTCCAGGAAGGCCGCCCTGCCCTCTCCCAGCATGATCGTCGCCTGCGCCGCGAGCAGCCCGGCGAAAGCCGGTGGCAGTTCGAGGTCGCTCACCTCCGCACCCGCCGCGCGCAGCACGTCGGCAACCGCTCCGAGCGCTTGCGGCGTGCCGGACCGCGCCTCCGCCCACACTGGGGACCGGCAGATGGCGAACTTCGCGCCCGCCATCGTCACCGGCCGGGGCGGCGCATCGTCGGCGATGGCGAACACGTCGCACAGCATGCCGAGGTCTGCGACCGAGCGCGCGAACCAGGTCAGCGTGTCGAGCGACACCGCGTAGTGCTTCAGCCCTTCCCGGCTGACCGCGCCCCATGTCGGCTTCAGCGCGAACACCCCGCAGAACGAGGCCGGGCGCATCGTGGACCCGGCGGTCTGCGTTCCCAGCGCGAACGGCGCCTGCCAGTCCGCCACCGCCGCCGCCGACCCGGCGGACGACCCGCCCGAGGTGTAGCGCAGATCATGCGGATTGCGCGTCGCCGCCCGGCGCCCGGCCGCAGCGAACTCGGTCGTATCGGTCTTGCCCAGGATGATGGCGCCCGCCGCCCGCAAGGTGGCCACACAGGCCGCATCCAGGCTCGGCCGGTGCCCGGCGAACAGCGGCGAGTTGTGCTGCGTTGGCATGTCGGCGGTGTCGATCATGTCCTTCACGCCAACAGGGAGCCCATGCAGCGGCCCCCGCCACGGCCCTTTGTCCAGTTCCCGCGCCTGCCGGATCACCGCCTCGGGATCGACATAGGACCAAGCCCGCACCTCCGGATCACGCGCAGCGATGCGCGCCAGGCAGGCGCGCGCCAGGGTTTCGGCCGTCAGCGTGCCGGCCTGGATCGCGGCCGACATCTCGGTCGCGTTGAGCGTCTCGGGTGACTGCATG
>CAZZVB010000005.1:0-29284 GCA_964657445.1 uncultured Burkholderiaceae bacterium
TCATGGCCCGACTTCATGGCTCGGGCGGCGGCGCGACGCCGACCCGCTGGGTTTGCAACACCACCTCCCGGGCATCCTTTCCCACCCGCCAGGACAGGCTGACCGCAATGTCGAACAGCTCCGCCACGGGCCGCGACGGATCGTCGGACGCAGCCCGCGCCGCAGGCATGACCCGCACCCGCCAATGATAGCCGCCACCTTCGTCCCCCTGCCGGTCGCCCGCCTGCAATTGCCCCGCGAGGCTGGCGGCCGCGAGATGCGACTGCGCGCGGCTGATCGCCTGTTCATAGCGCAGCGCGGTGTTGGCGTTCGTCAGGCCCGAAAGCCCGCCTTCGTACAGTAACGCGAGGGCGAAAGCCGCAATTATGAAAGCGACGAACACCTCCAACAAAGTGAAACCGGACTGACGTGATACGGCTGGCGCCGGATCGGTGATCGTTCTACGGGCTCTTGCAGTCACAGAGGAGGAAACGACTACCATAGCGCAATAGGGCCATCACATGACGGAGCGGACAGGCCACAAGCGGCCACTTCCTACGAAAAAGCAAAAATCACTTCGTATCCTCTTCATCTCTGACACAGGGCGACCGAGCGGTCACCACACCCGCCCGCTGCAGCCGGCTGACCGCCACGGGAGACACGATCTTGGCGGGTCCCAAAAAGCCCCTCGAGGGCGATGCGCCATCCGGCGAGCGTGCTTCCCTAAAACCTATACCCGATACCGGCACCGACCACGGTCGGATCCAGCGCGGTCTTCGCGATGATGGTTCCGCCGTTGATCCGCGCCGTGGTGTTGACGAAGATCTGCTTGACGTCGAAGTTCAGATACCAATGGCCGGTGACGTTGTAGTCGAAACCCGCCTGCACCGCTGCGCCGACGTTGTTGCTGAAGCCTACTTTGGTGACGGTCGGCCGCGCGGGCTGGCTGTCGTAGAAGAACGCCAGAGCGATGCCCGCACCGACGTAAGGGCTGAATTTGCTATGCGGCATGAAGTGGTATTGCACCGTGAGGGTCGGGGGCAGCACATACACGCTGCCCACATCGACATGCCCCAGCGCCGTGCCACTCGCCGAGACCTCGTGGCGGGTGGACGCCGCGATCAGTTCGGCGGCGATGTTGGGCGTGAAGAAGTAGGATAGGTCCACCTCCGGCGCAGGCGTGGCGGTGACCCCGACATGACCGCCGATCGCCGAAACCGAACTGCCGAGATTTTCCGGGATCACACCGATGGCGCGCAAGCGAACCATGACGGACCCGGCCTGAAACCCCGCATTGGTTTCCACCGCCTCCGGCATCGGCGTGGGCTGGGCGCAGACGGCCCCGGCAGTCAGCAGCCACCCGGCCGACACCGCGAACACCGTGAGTTTGGTCATTTCCATCGATCCCGTGACGATTGTACCGTCACAGACTGGACCGCGGGGATCGGGCGCGCTTTGACCTAGGTCAACAAATGTTAACTAGGATCTCGCTCAGCCGGGGTTGACGGGAGGGCTGCCGTTTTATCGCGCGCTGAAATCGTGCCGGGTGCGGGATAGGTTGACGTTGTAGAACGGGTCCTGTTCCAGCATCTTGGACCACTGCGCGTTGAACAGCGCCGTTTCGGCCGGATTGCGGCTATGGCGTTTCTCCGTCTGGCCTTCGAAATGATAGAGTTGCGCGAACGGGGTATAGACGATGCGGTAGCCGTGCTGGCGCATGCGCAGGCAGAGGTCGATGTCGTTGTAGTCGATCGCGAACGCCGTGTTGAAGCCACCGACTTCCGACACGACGGAAAGCCGGGTTGCGAAACAGGCGCCGGTGACGACCGAGTAGTTGCGGATCGTGTGCGTGAAGCCGTTATAGCCGACGAAGTCACCGGGGAAGTTGTGGTAGATGTGCGCCGGGCCGCCATGCACGCCGAGCACGACGCCGGCGTGCTGGATCGTGCCGTCCGCATGCAGCAGCTTGCCGCCGCAGCCGCCGACTTCGCTGTTGCGTGAAAACTCGACGAGCGATCGCAGCCATTCGGCCTCGAACGCCTCCATGTCGTCGTTCAGCATGACGAGGTGTTCGGTCTTGACCTGGCGCAGCGCGAAATTGGCCTTCTCGGCATAGTTGAACGGCTTCACCGGGCCAGGATAACTCGCGAGGGTGACGCCCTCCTTCTGGTAGAACTTGATCTGGTCGTCCGAGGAATTCCCATTATCCACGACGAGGATGCGGAACGCCGGGTAGTCGGTCACCTGCTTGATCGATTTGACGAAGTGATCGACCATCCGGATCTTGCCACGCTCCGGCAGGTCGATGCTCGCGTTGTTCGTCGTGATCACCAGCGTCACCTCCGGCGCCGTGACCAGCCGGTGGCGAACGCGGTAATAGCCCGTGACCTTGGTCGGCAGCACCTCCGCCGCCGGGCCGTACTTCGCGGCGACATGGTCCACCAATGCCCGCTGCGCAGCGTTCAGCGCTTGCGGCTTGGCCTCCACCTCGGCCGACGCCGATCCGGGGATCATCCGCCAGTGATAGAGCAGCCGCGGGATATGGTGGATCCGCTCGCTCCGCCGCGAGACGCGCAGCATCAGGTCATAATCCTGTGCGCCGCTGTACTCCGCGCGGAAGCCGCCCAGTTCAAGGAAGACCGAGGTCCGCACCGTGACCGGATGCAGCGTGTACATGACGGATTCGAGGTGTTCGGGTGACCAGTCGGGCTTGTAGTAATGGTCTGCGTATGTCCCGTCCGGCGTAATCTTATCCTCATCGGCGTAGAGCGCATCGATCGACGGGTCGGCGATGATGGCGGCGGCGACGTGGTGCAAGGCGTCCGATGTCAGCTCGTCATCGTTGTCGAGCATCAGCAGGTAGGACCCGGTCGCGATGGATGCGGCCGCGTTGGACGCCGCTGAGATGCCGCTATTCTTGGCGAGGTGGACGATGCAGATGCGCGGATCGATGCCCTGGTAGCGCCGCAGCATCGCGACGGTGTCGGCGCGCGTCGATCCGTCATTGCACAGGCAGAGCTGCCAGCGTGGATAGGTTTGCGCCCGCACAGACTCGATGCAGGCCCCCAGCCAGCGCGGATCGACGTTGTAAACCGGGACGATGACGCTGATCGTCGGCTGGGCTGCGATCTGCTGCGGGCTGGTATGGGGGGCGACGGCCAGCGGGTTCACCGGCGCCACGCCCCGCGACGACCCGGCGAGCGGGATGAAGCCCGGGATTTTCTCCCGCAAGCCGAGTTCATCGAGCCGCGCTGCGATCTTGGTGCCGACCGCCTCGGCGGACAGCTTGCGCCGGATCGTGTCAGCGCCGGCCGCGGCCCGGCGCTGAGCTTCCTTCGGGTCGTCAGCGACACGCTTCATGGCTTTGACCAGATCGGCCTGGTCCGGCTCCGCCCACAGATATCCCGGCAGATAGGGACCCGACTGCTTGTCGATCGCCGTCAGCCCGTACGACAGCAGGAAGCTGTTGTCCTTCGTGGTGAAGTCCATGTTGCCCGAGTAGCCGGTGGCGATGACGGGTTTGCCGAGCAGCATGCATTCCGCGATGTTCAGGCCGAAGCCTTCGGACCGGTGCGCCGACACGTAGCAATCGGCGCAGGCCTGCAAGCCGCGCATCTCCGCATCCGTCAGCTTGCCGGCGCGCACGATGATCTGCGGATGCTGGCGCGTGAGGCGCAGCAGGTCATTGAGCTGCGTAGGGTTTTCCTGACCCGAATGCAGTTTCAGCACGAGGTGGAGCCCGGGCCGGCCTTCGAACGCATTGACGAAGGCCTTGACCACCGCGTGCGGGTTCTTGCGATCGAGCGAGCTGCCGACGTCGAACGCTGCGAGGAAGATCGTTCCGGACGGAAGCTGGAAGTACGCACGGTCGAAGCGGGGCTCGGGCGCTGCCGGCGCTGCGACGCAATTCATGGTGCGGACCGGAACCGGCGCGATGGCCGATACCGCCGCCGTATTGAAGTCGCTCAGCGTCCACACCTCGTCGCATGCCGCGAACGATGGATACCAGTCGGGGCGCAGCATGCTCAGCTCCCACGCCCAGATCGCGATCGTGTAGGCATGGTCAAAATGGCCGAGGCGGAACAGGTTATAGACATGGCCGATGGAGTCCGCGTTCGCCTGGATGACGTTGATGCGATACGGGGGATCCATGTCGTAGTCGCGCGAGGTGATGCGGGCGGGGTGCATGTCGTAATTGAGGTTGCACGGATAGACCGGGATGCCGGCCGCCTGCATGGCCGCGAGGTAGCCCTTCGCGGCCGTTCCCAAGCCGCTGCGGGCGGAGAATGGCGCGTAGAAATTGATGCCGAACGGCTTGCGCAGCATGTGCGTGAAGTCGATCGCCCGGCGTGCGAAGACCTGCGGCTCCGGCCAGCGCGTCCGGCCTTCAAACCGCCCGTAGCGCGTCCAGTGCTCGAGGGCCGCAGCCGGATCGGTCTGTGGCCCGCCCACGTCGGGATTCCTGAGCAAGTAATCCTGCGGCGACAGCAGCGCCAGTTCCTCGGCGGATGGCGGCCGGGTCTGGTGCGGCGGGAGGGCTGCGTAGAAGCGTGGCTCGTTGATGGAGGGGCGGCGGCCCGAACGCTCCTCCTCCCGGCCGGACGTGAGCCAATGTGACTTTGCGCTTTCGATGACACCCGCCCGAAGGTCTGCTGCGACATCGGGATTGAGCAGGAGATAGAGCGTCTCGTCGAAGCCGTCCGGCGCCGATGGCGGATCGGCCCGCCCACGGAGGTCGTGCCCGGACAGGCTCGCGGGAAGTTTGGCTTCTGCTACAGGCATACCGGTCCTTTGCGTGGTCATGCGGCTCCGCGGCGATACAGCTCCTCGACGTAGCCGCGCCTCAGCCAGTATGGGGTTCGGGTCAAGCGCCGCAGATCGCTATGGGCGCTTGCCATGTTCGCCACATGCAACTGGGCGATTTCCGCCTGGCCCGATGCCGCCTGGGACTCCTGGTTTATCGAGAGGAATGGCACATCGCGTGCTGAGATTTCGCGAAGATAGGTGATCGCCGCCGGTTGCGGCATTTCCGACAGTGAGTCCCGGTTGATGACCAGGTCGAATTTGTTTGCCGGATTGGTAAACTCCCAATACGGCAGCAACACGATCGGGCGATCGCCTTGTTCCTCGCCGAACAGGCACACCTGGTCCGGGCCGAAGATCTGCATCAGGAAATAACCCTGCAGCATCGAGATCAATGGCAGATCGAACGAGAACGCACGGGAGAAGCCGGCCCGGATGCTTTGCAGGACCAGACCGCCAAAGCCGGCGCCGATTTCGGCTACAGCCATGTCCCGACGCCGCGGCGCCAGCGAACGGAGCCGGTCCGCGCAATAGGCGTCCTCTGCCGCGCGCACGTCCACGACCTTGCCTTCGAAGGCCAGGCCGAACAAACCCATGACCGGCGGGCGCCAGATTTCCGTGCCGAGATGGACCTGGATGCGGCGGATGAGTTCGCCGCACGGCTGCTTCATGTGGGAGCCGTAATCGCCCTGTTCCGGGTTCTCCATCGACAGGACGCCGATGGCGGTTCCTAACGAAACCAAACGGTCGCGGATCAGGATGACCTGGAGCAGCCGGGTCTGCGGATCACCGATGCAGGCGCCGAACGCGCCCGAGCCAGGCCCGAGCCCGGTGGCGACCTGGCGGCGCAGGCCGTTGCGGAGGTATTCCGCGACGCCTTCGATATCCTTGCGATGGAGCAGCTTGTAGAGCTCACCATGATATTCATGGCGCATCATTTCCCACACGCCCTGGTTCGGGCGTTGCTCCGGCGGGATGCAGCGCTGCTCGTACTCCATCGTGCGCTGGAAGATGTTCACCAGGCGCTGCACGAGTTCGATATCGCCAGGCTTGGCTTGCGTCTCCGCGACAAATAGCTGGTCGTCCAGCATCGCGGGCTGCTCGACGTAGTTCATCAGCAGGTGATACGTCGTGCCCGGCGGCTCACTGGCGAGCGGGTGTCGCAGCGGGGTCATGGTCAGTTTGCGTGAAGGCAACGGAGCGCCCTCACGTCAGCGGCCGGTGGGCGACGATGGTGAAGACCGGCTTGCCCGGATGGGCCATGATGGAGACTTCGCTGAACCCGAGCCGTCGCAGCATGTGCCGCAATGCCACCGGCGTGAACGACCACCAGTGCACCACCCCCGCGGGGGCCGGGGACGGGCCGAACACCGCGAGCGGAAGTTCCGCCCCGGGTTGATCCGACAATGCCAGGACACTGTCCGGCATGATCGACATCTCGGTGATGATGATCGTCTCGAGCGTTCGGGCAGCCGCGTTCTGCAGCACCCGGAACGGGTTGGCGAGATGCAGTAGCAACATGCTGAGCACGGCCACGTCATAGTCGCCCAGATCATCCGGCTGGTCGTAGATATCGCCATAGACGGCTCGCGCCGAGAACCCCAATTCCCGCTTGGTGAACCACCAGCTGTTTTGCAGCCGGGCGAAACTCATCACGCCGCCTTGGCGAACCTTGTCGGAATCCGTCCCTTCGATCGGCATGATATCCGGCGCGCCGCCGAGCGGCAGGTCGAACACCGTCAGATCACCGCCCTGCTTTGCGATGTGGGCGGAAATCGCCCCCGTCGCGGGGCCGTATTCGATGACGCGCTTGCGACTCAGCCGCTGCCCGCCGAGGTAACTGTTCTCCTGTCCGCGGATGTCCCACGGTCCGGGGAATACGCGGCCGTCCGGCAACTCGATCGTGTGATAGAATTCGCAGTCCTCGGCCGACACGTTGGCGTGGCGTTCGCGAAGCGCCCCCTGAAACTCGGCCGATAGCTGGCCGCCATAGGCAGGTGGCCGGGACGCCTGTTGCTTGAAGTAATTGTCCAGATCGATCGCCATGCCCTGCTCCAGCTCTCACACGTCGGATGTCAGTTTTTTTGCCCGCAGCACCACCACGTCCTGCACGTCGAGTGCGAATGTCGGATGCCACGCCAGAAGGTCGAAATACTTCAGCCATTCGCGTACGATGTAGGCGACGGTGTGGAACGCCGCGCCGTAATATTGCGGATATGACTGCTCCGCCACGGTGCGGCCCGACACGTGGTAGAAGCCCGTCGTGTCGAGCGTGGCGCGGATACCGGTGATCGCTTCGGCAGGCACAAGGCCATCGAGTGAGCGCAGGTAGTCGCCCACCGCCTTCTGCCCGTGAAAGGACGCGACCAGCACGCCGTTCGGCTGAAGGACGCGCTGGAGGTCGGCCAGCCAAAGGAACTGCACGTCTTCCGGCAGATGGGTGAATACGCTGTGCGACAGCACGAGATCTGCGCTGCCAGTCGCCAGCGGACCCGGCGGCAACTCACCGAGCAGCTTGGCAGTACAGCCCGGCATGTTCGCGGACATCCAGTCGATCGCCTCACGATCGGTGTCCATGCCAATCAGCGTGTGGCCCAGCCCCATCCGCCGCACCAGGTGCTGCATCGCGCGGCCGCAGCCGCAGCCGAAGTCAACGATGACCGGATAGTCGGTCATGCGCAGCCCGGCGGATTTCAGCGCGCGCTCCCATTCGTCAACAGTCCTGGCGCCGGACTGGTCGAACCATGTCGCGTCCCGCGTCCCGGACACGCGTTCGCGCAAATCCGCTGGCGGAACGGGCATGGGCGCCGCCGGCGGCGCGGCTGCGGCTTTTTTCGGCGCAAAGCTCAGGGTCGCCATATCGGTTCTCCACGCATGTCAGTTCACGGCCGGCATCAGGCGATTGGCGCTGCCCTCGCGAACGGATTCCCGTTCGGCGAGCGGAGCGGTTTTCATACTGCCGTAAAGGTCAGTGAGCCGGCGTTGGTAAAACGCTAATCCGAATTTCTTGGCCTGATCCGGGCCCTGGCCCGCGAGCCGCGCCCGCAATACCTCATCCTCATCGAGCTGCCGGATCGCGGCGGACATGGCCGCCGTATCGGTCGGCTCGATGAGCATGGCGCTGTCGCCGGCCACTTCCGGCAGGCTGCTTTGGGTCGAGGTCAGCACAGGGCGGCCTGCCTGCATCGCTTCGAGCACCGGAAGGCCGAAGCCTTCGTAGAGCGATGGGAACAGAACCGCGCGGGCGCCGCTGACCAGGGCCGAAAGCCACGTCCTCGGCAGGTAGTCCATCGTGCGGACCAGGCCGCCCGCCTGACTGAACCCGGCCTGAGCCGACGAGAGCAGCCGAAGCTCCTGATCAGCCCGCCAGGACCGCCCGCCGACGATGACCAACGGGCCTGCGACGCCGCTGGCCAGGAAGGCTTCGATCAAGCGGCCGACATTCTTCTTCGGTTCGAGGGCCGCGTAGAACAGGTAGTACTGCCCGCGATGCAGTCCGAACAACTGCAACAGCCAGTTGCGTAACTCCGGCGGATCGATCGGCGGTGGCGGAAGGTATGCCGTCTGATAGGTGTTGGTGGTCCGCTCGGCCGCTCCCGGCAACAGGGATGCGATGTCCCGCCGGGACGATTCCGAGACCGTGCAGATATGATCGCCCCAGCGGACACAGCCTTTTACGAGCCGTAGGTAGGCCCTTTTGTCGTCGAGCGTCGTGAACGGAAGCCGCAGCGGCACCATGTCGTGCAGCGTGTAAACGTTCTTGGCGCCAGCAACGCGGATCGGCAACGGATACGTCCAGTGCATGACGTCGGGCGGATCGGGGATCCGGATCGTCATGAAACGCTTGGTCAGTTTGAAATACCGCTCAGCCCTCGCAAACAGGCCGGGGACGTTCAGCAGCCGGTCATAGTCCGGCAAACGCTCAGACAGTGTCGAAAGAATAACGTCACCGGTGACCTCGACGTTCGATGCTTCGGCGCCGAGCGCGGCCGACGCCGTCTCGCGCATCCATCGCACGGATGCCATCTTCGGCGCCGGTCGCTGATAGCCGCTTTCGAAGCGGTCGAAGAACAGCGCTTCCCGGAGCAACTTGTTATGCCGGGCGCCGACGTCCAACCCGAAGAGCACATCGACCTTGACGCCCATATCACGAAGTGTGCGACATAGGACGCGCCCATACGTGGCCACGCCAGTCCCATGCGGCATACTCATGTTGAAGCCGTCAACCCCGATACGGAGCGGCGGCCTATCAGCGTCTAGCATTTGCCCTCCCAGACGGCCTAACGCCAACTTGTCGGCTGGACACAGACCGGGCAAGTAGCTACCGATGACTAGTCCACTAATTGTGGTACAAATCGGAACCGCAATGAACAACATCATCCGTGGCCGTGGTCTGAAGATCGTCATTTGTTTCGGTTCTATTGTGCTGGCGAGCTGCTCCGCGCTGCCCACGTCCGGCCCTAGCAAGGACCAGGTCGTCACCCAACTGACGCCGACGGAAAACCCGGTCGGCGCCCGCATCGTTCCGCTCGACGCTGCCACGGCCATCCGGCTTCGCAGCGCGCCGGAACTGTCGCTCAACGTCATCGACAAGCTGAGGTCTGACCGGCCGGTGGACCGGCTCGGGCCGGGTGACGTGGTGGCGATCTCGATCTACGAAGCGGGCGAAGCGCTGTTCGCGGCCCAGCATCAGCCGGGTGTTGCCGATACGTCCGAACCGAGCGGCAGCGTGGCCGCGCTGCCCAGGATGCAGGTGGACCGCAACGGCGTGATCAAGATCCCCTATGCCGGGGACATCCGCATCAGCGGCCGCACGACGACGGAGGCGCAACAGCTCATTGAAAGCCGCCTGGCCGGCAAGACGGCGCAGGCCCAGGTCGTCCTGACCCTGGTGAGCAACGAAGCCAATGTCGTGTACGTGTCGGGCGACGTGAAATCGCCGGGCAAGTTCCCGCTGTCACTGGAACGCCTCAACCTGCTCGATGTGATCGCGATGGCGGGCGGGCCGACCCACAGCGCGCAAGACACGCTGGTGAAGGTGACGCGCAACGGCCGCAGCGCGCAAACGTCGCTGCGCCGCATCCAAACCGTCGAAGCCGAAAACATACCGCTTGAGTCGCTGGATCGGGTGCAGGTGGAATATCTGCCGCGATCCTACATCGCGATGGGGGCGACCGGCCGCGTGGCGGAGGTGGCGTTCGACGCGCCACGCGTCACGCTGGCCGAGGCGGTCGCGCGGACCGGGGGGCTGGACGATAACCGGGCCAATCCGGAAGCAGTGTTCCTGTTCCGCTACGAAACGCCGGAGAACGTGAGCGCCGTGCTGGGTGATGCGGCGCCGCAGAGCGGGGGCGTGCCGCCGCGCCCTGGCACGACGGAGGCGAAGGGCGCCCCTATCGTCTATCAGATCAACATGCGTGATCCGCAGACCTATTTCTTGATGCAGCGCTTCGATGTGCGGGACAAGGACATCATTTACGTCGCGAACGCGCCGACGGTGCAAATCTACAAATTCCTGCAGTTGATCTACACGTTCGCAACGCCGGCCTTCACAGCGAAGACACTGGCCAACTGATGTGGGGGCGCGCCGACCGCAGGCCCGACGCCACATTCCACCGGGAACCGGCGGCGCAACTCGCCGAACTTGCCGAAGCGCTGCAGCAGGACCCGGCGGACGAGCGCCTATGGGCCGCCGTCACCGCCGTCGCGGCACGGCGAGCCCGTGAAGCGCCGGATGACGTCATCGCCGAAGCCGACCGGTTGCGGGAAGAGCGTGATTTCGGCGGAGCCGCCACGGCGTATGGCCGCGCCCTCGACGCCGCACCGCAGCGGACCGACCTGCGCGTGCAACTCGGCAACATGCTGAAAGATTCGGGGCAGCTTGCAGCGGCGGAAGCGGCGTATCGCCATGCGCTGGAGGAACGCCCTGATGACGCCGACATCCATCTGCAGCTCGGCCACACGCTCAAGCTACGGGGCAAACGCGCAGCCGCGCTCACGTCGTATCGCCGGGCAGCGGCGCTCGACCCCAGCGCGCCGCATGCGCGTCACGAATTGGCGCTAGCAGGCTCCGCGCCGGAGCAAGTGGCAGTGTTCGACGCGCATTGGCAGGGCGGGGGCACGCAAGCCGCCTTGTCGATCGGTGCAGAGCTTTTGGAGTTGCGGGCACAGCTGGACCGGATGATGCAG
Organism: uncultured Burkholderiaceae bacterium; assembly: GCA_964657445.1. GTDB lineage: Bacteria > Pseudomonadota > Alphaproteobacteria > Acetobacterales > Acetobacteraceae > LMUY01. The sequence continues at coordinate 10,972 of CAZZVB010000005.1, forward strand.
CGCCTTCCGGAAGCCGCCGCGGCGTCGGCGTTCCCGGTTGCGCAGTGGGATCGCTTCCGCCGCCTCTATCCGGTTCCGCCTGCCCCGCCTTGCGACGCCGGCCCGCTGACCTTCGTACATCAAGCCGATGATGTGCCAATCGGCATAATGCAGCGCCAGTTGGCGGCGATGCGCAATCAGGACGATCCTGAGTGGCGCCTGCTCGTCATCACGCGGGATGCGGACTGTATCGCAGCGGCACAACTTGCGGCCAGCGGCGATGCGCGCGTGCACATCGCCAGCGACGACCTTGCAGCCGGCGATGACTGGTGCGTCCTGCTCGCCAAGGGTGCGCTGCCCGACCCGGCGGCGTGCGGCTGGTTCAAAGCGGCGGCGGCCGCCAACCCGGCCGCGACCGGGTTCGTCTGTGACGAGGATGTGCGCGAGGACACGGCGTGGGGGCCACGCTTCTCGAACCCGCAGCTCCGCCAGGTCGTGGATTATGACACGCTGCTGGAGGCCAATATCTGGGGCGAAACCGTCGCTGTCAGCCCGGCGCTGGCTTGCGGCCAGCTCGCCGGGCCGGAGCACCGGGCGGCCTTGCTGCTGCGACTGGCCGAAAAGGGCCCGGTCGGTCACATCCCGTTGCCGCTGGTGTCCATCCCGAGCGAGCTACGCGCCCAAATGGCCGCGCCCCGGAGTACGCCGCGTGTGACAGGCGGCGACGCGCCGGAGCCGATCGGCGTCGTCATCCCGACGCGGAACAATGCTCAGGATCTGCTGCCGTTCGTGGCCAGCCTGCAGCAATTGTCCGATCATCCCGATGCGCTGCACGTCATGGTGCTCGATAACGGCGCGGAGACTGCCGCGGCAAAGGCGGCGCTGGCAAAGCTGGCGTCACGGCCGGGTGTCGCCGTCCGCCGCAGCGAGGGGCCGTTCAATTGGTCGGCCCTGAACAACCAGGCCGCACGGGACATCGAGACGCCGATCCTGCTGTTCGCAAACGACGACATGCTGATGTTGAGCCAGGGCTGGGACAGTGTGCTGCGCGACTGTCTGGCGCGGCCGGGCGTGGGCGCAGCCGGTGCAAGGCTGGTCTATGAGGACGGCACGTTGCAGCACGCGGGGGTGCTGTTCGGCTGGGGCGGTGCGCCTACCCACCATGACGGGCTGCATGAACCCGGCGACGCCCCCGGCCCCGCCCGGCGCTGGCAGCTCACCCGGTCCACCGGCGCCGTCACCGGCGCATTCCTCGCGACCCGGCGTGAACAGTTCCTGGCCGCGGGCGGGTTCGACGCCGCGGCCTTACCCGTAGCCTATAGCGATATCGACTATGCCCTGAAGCTCCGGTCGAAAGGGTTGCGCATCCTCTGGACGCCGCACATCTCGCTGGCTCACAAAGAGGGCGCGTCGCGCGGCCTGGATCATCTCGACCCGGCCCGCGCTGCCCGCAATGCGATGGAGCTGGACACGATGCAGCGCCGGTGGGGACCTGCGTTGCGCGTCGATCCGGGCGTCAATCCCCATTACTACCCTGCCACTTTGCCATTTCACCTCATCGCTGCCCCAACACGGACATGCATCCTGGACCACATCGCCAGAAGCGCGTCACAGCATCCTTGGCTCTGCTCCGCCACGACGGGCCTGCCATGAGGTGGCCAGCCGGACGTATGCGTGAGAACAAGCATCGCCGCCTCGGCGACGCTGCACGGGACCGTCGGGAGTGGCCGGTCGCGGCGACGCATTACCGCGCGCATTTGAACCAGCCAGGGCGTGAGCAGGATGCGCCGATCTGGGTGCAGCTCGGGCATGCCGAGAAGGAGTCGGGCAGGCTGGACGCTGCCCTTCCCGCCTACCGCAAAGCCGTTGCGCTGACGCCGGAGATTGCCGACTGCCATCTGCAACTGGCGCATTGCCTCAAGCTGATGGGCCAGGCCAGCGAAGCGCTGGAAGCCTACAACGAAGCGCTCCGGATCGACCCGCTGGCGGGAACGGCCCGGCAAGACCGGGACGATCTTGCACGCCAGCTCGCGGCCTCCATGGGTGTGCCGGCGCAGACGCCGGGCGGCCCACTGCCCGCGGCGGACGCCGCCCGCGATGCCGGCGATTGGCGGCAGGCCGCCACGTTGTATCGCGAGTACCTGTCCGATCCCGAGCATGCCAAAGACGGCCCGATTTGGATTCAGCTCGGGCACGCGCAGAAGGAAAGCGGATACAACGACGAGGCATTGAGGTCGTATCGCCGGGCCATCGCGCTGATGCCCAGGGATGGCGATGCCTACCTGCAACTGGGCCACTTGCTGAAGATCATGGGCGCGAGCGCCGAAGCCTACGCGGCCTATCAGCGGGCGGTCGAAGTATCGCCGGGTCTGGCCGATGCCGAGCAGGAACTCGCGCGGCTGGAGCCGCAACTCGCGGGTGCGGCGAGCCTTGCCAGAGATCAGACGCAGAAGCCGGCCGAGGACGACGTGCATTACGACGTCGCGTTCCCCGCCTTGCCCATGGGATTGGGGGCGAAGTTCGAGGATTAGCCATCGAGTTCGTCATTACGGGCCGGGGATGGCCACGCCTCGGCGCGCGGTGACGGTCGTTGCTACAGCGAGCGGTAAAGCGCGATCGCCTCATCGACGCTGCGGCATAGCGCGAACTGGCCGTTTTCGATGATAGCGCCCTGATCGCAGAACTCGCGGATGATGCCCATGTCGTGCGACACGATCACCAGTGCGCGGTCCCTGCGGCGCTCAAACAGTTCTGACCGGCAGCGGGCGAAAAACCGCGCGTCGCCGACGACGATGACCTCGTCGATCAAGTAGCAGTCGAATTCGATGACGATCGACAAGGCAAACGCCAGCCGCGCGCGCATGCCGGAGGAATAGGTCTTGACCGGCTCCAGAAGCTGCGGCCCGAGTTCGGCGAAGTCATCGACGAAACGTCGGGTTTCGCGATAGTCCAGGCGGTAGATGCGGCAGATGAATCGCAGATTGTCCAGGCCGCTGAGGCTGCCCTGGAAGGCACCCCCGAAGGCCAGCGGCCAAGATACGGTCATCGACCGTTCCACGTGGCCCGCGGTCGGGATCTCCACGCCGCCGATGATCTTGATGAGCGTGGACTTGCCGGCGCCGTTCCGCCCGAGGATGCCGATCTTCTGGCTCGGGGAGACGGTGAAGCTGACGTTGTCGAGCACCCTGCGGCGGCCGCCCGCCGCCGGGAAGTCCTTCACGATATCGATGCAGCGGATCACTGCACGACGACGTGCTTACGCACCCGCAGGGTCAACGAAACCCCGACCAGCAGCATCAACGCCGTGATCCAGGTGTCGTAGAAAAGGTTGAAGTGGGCATGCGCCGTAGGACCGAACTGGCCGCCCCTGATCATCTCGATGTTATGGACGCTCGGCGACCAGAGCAGGATCTTCTGGAAGCTCGACGGCATCCAGTCCACCATCGCGAAGGCGCCCGAGAAGGGCAGTGCCAGATACATCGTGATGCTGAGCGCTTTCTCGATGATCTCGGATCGCTCACTCAACGCGGCAACGAGCAGCGCGAAGGCCAGGCAGAAAGCGATGTGGTAGGCGATCCCCAGATACACCAAACCGATATCGACCGGCGGTTCCATGAAGCCGACCATGATGGCACAAGCGCTGACGAGAAAGCCGGCCATGACGGTGCCGGTCACTTCGAGGAAAACCCGGGCGAGCAATATGTCGATGGGCGACACCTGGCGGTGGAACAGCAGGCTGCCATTGGCCTCGAAGGCCTTTACGCCGCGGGAAATGCAATGCCGCCACATCGTGAGGGGGACGTAGCCCGTGATCACGATGGCAGTGACGGGCAGGCCGTGATCGTGTGGCGGACGCATGGCGGTCCAGGTAATTGCGACGCCGCCACAGAAGAGGATCGGTTCGCCCACGATCCACAGGAAGCCGATGTTGTCGCGGCCGTAGCGCGTGTGCAACTCCCGCAGGACCAGCGCCCAAATAACGTCGAGCTGGAGCCTCGCGGCGCGGTAAAGCGTCATCGTCCCGCTAGACCAACCGATGTTCGCGTGCACCGGAAATCAACAGGGCGCCCATCACATACAGGCCGAGAGCGCTGAGGAACACGATCGCGATCGAAGCGACGCGCTTTGGATAGGCGGGGTAGTCGGGCGTATTCGGCTGCACGATCATGTCGAGATAGACCTGCTGGCGTTCCGCCTGCAGCCGCGCTGATTCGAGCGATGTGGTTGCCGACACCAACTGCCGGTCGGCAAAGTCGCGACGCAGGCTCAGCGCATCGAACTCCTTGATGCGCGGCACGAGGGACTGGTCATCGCCCGTGATTTTGCTGCGCGCTTCGGCGATTTGCTGTTCCAGCACGGTGGCGCGTTCCCGGTAGTCGGGCAGCAACGGGCTGCGCGGGGCCGAGCTGCTGATCTGCGCGATCTGCAGGCGCACGCGGCTGAGCGTGGTTTCCTTGTCCATGATCGCCTGCAGCATCGGACCCGCTTGCTTATCCGGATCGAGTAACGCAACCCGGTTGCGGAAATCGGCGATCTGCCTGGCCATGTCCTCCACACGCTTCTCGGCCAGAACGATCTCGTTGCGGGCGTCATGCAAGGTGTTCTCGCGCAGCCGGTCGTTCATCCGGTTGACCAGCCGTTCGCCACCGAGCATGAGCGCAACGGCCACACGGTGCGCGTCCTCCGGCCGGAACGCGCGGACCTTCAGGCTCGATACGCCGGTGATCGAATCCAGGTCAGCCTCGACGTGCTTGATGTAATACTCGTACAAGTGTTCGAAGGTGCTGAAGCCCGTCAATATCGGGAAGCGGGACAGCAGATCGGCTTCCGGCCGATTATAGATCGCTTTGATATCGGCATCGTCCACCAGTGCGCTCAGTGCATCCCGCGACATGATGTAGTCTTGCACCGCATAAGTGTCCTCATCAGCACGGCCGCCGCCGGAGGTCAGCAGGCTGCTGAGCACGCTGGGCGTGCCGTTGGACGGACCGCGGACGACGAAGCGCACCTCCGACACGTACTGGTAAGACGCGAAAGCGATGTAGTACGTGGCGGTCACGAGCGTCGGCAGAACCACCACGAGCAGGAACGGCAGCATCTTGCGGAGGGTGCGAAACCGGCGCTTGCGCGGCGGCGCCGGGCGACGGCCTGCGAGGAAAGCGCGCTGAACCGGACTGGCCGCCGGCGCAAGAAGATTAAGACCGTCCATGGTCCGAGTCCTGCCAGACGGCCTGGTCACGATCAAACACTCTGGCGGCCTATCCACCATTTCAGTGTCGCGTCTAATCCTTGTTCGAGAGTGGCCCCGGGCCTGAAGCCGAGCTGGTGCTGAAGCCGGTCCGTCGCCGCCGCCAGCCGCGCCGGCTCCACGACGGATGGACGGGCGCCAAGGCGCAAAAGGTCTGGCCTACCTGCCAGACGGGCAAGTGTCTGCGCCACGTCGGCGATCGGTACGCACGATCCGGAAGCGATGTTGACCGGTCCGTCGAAGTCACTGTCCACCAGCGTCGCGAATGCTGCCCCTGCATCCTCGCTGCGCATGAAGTCCCGTTGCGCCAGGCCATCGCCACACAGCGCAGGCTCCCCCCGGGCCAGCGACTGCGCGATGCTGGCGACGAGGCGGGACGGCGCTTCATGCGGGCCGTAGAGAAAGAAAAGCCGTCCCCAACCGAGCGTAATGCCATCTTGCGACGCTGCAGACCGCAGCACGCGGTGAAGCGCGTCCTTCGCGGTACCATATAAGGTAGTCGGACGCAGCGGCGTGCTGGCCTCATCGAGCCAGTCGTGGTTCCAGTCGTATTCGGCGCAACTGCCCGTCGCCACCACCCGCCGCCCGCCGGCTGCCGCGAAGCGGCGGTAGAGCCGCAGGCTTGCACCAACCCAGTCGAGGTTTTCGGGTGAGCGCCAAAATAGGCCTGGCCTTACATCCCATGCGAGGTGCAGCAGATGCGTCGCCTGCAACTCGGCCACGCAGTCTAGGCCGTCATCATCCTGCAACAAGTCAATTCTATGTTGGATGACGGCCGGGGGCGCATGGTCGAGCTGCGTACGGCCCAATGCATGAACCTCGAAGCCGCGTGCGAGCAAGGCTGGCAGAGCGTGACGGCCGACAAACCCTCCCCCGCCTGTGACCAGGACGCGCCGGGCCGCCACGTCACGCCTCCAAAAGCGGGAATGCCGTGTCGCGCGGGGACAGGATCGGGTCCGGCAAAGGCCAGACGATGCCGATCGCCGGGTCATCCCACCGTGCGCCGCGGGCTGACCCGGCGTGATAGGCCACCGTCATCTGGTAGAGCAGCTCGGCCTCGCCGGTCAGCGTTTGGAACCCGTGCGCGAAGCCGGGTGGGATGTATAATGCGCAGCCATTCTCCTGCGATAGCTCGGCGGCGACCCATCGCAACCGCGTCGGCGAGCCGGTGCGCAGATCCACTGCGACGTCGAACACGGCGCCGCGGATGCACCGCACCAGTTTGCCTTCGCCGTAAGGCTCGTCCTGCCAATGCAGCCCGCGCAACGTGCCCCGGCGGCTGTTGAAGGAGACGTTGCATTGAACGAAGTTGCCCGGCAGGCCGTGGGCCGCAAAGGTTTCGGCGCAGAAGGTGCGTGCGAAGTAGCCCCGCGAGTCCTCCATCCGTTGCGGCGTGATCAGCGACACGCCGGCAAGTCCGGCCGGGGTGATGATCACGGCAGGATGCGCGTCACCGGGACCGGAACCACGAACTGGCCACCCCAGCCGCGGACGGCCGCCATCTGCTGCATCACCTCGGGCGCCAGATTCCATGGCAGGATCAGCACGTAATCCGGCCGCGCCGCCAGCAAGTCATCCGGCGAGCGCACCGGGATGCGGGTGCCGGGCAATAGCATGCCCTGCTTGTGCGGGCTGCGATCGACAGTGAAGGGCAGCAGCTCCGGCCCGACGCCACAGTAGTTCAGCAGCGTGTTGCCCTTTGCCGGTGCGCCGTAGCCGGCGACGGTCTTGCCCTCGCGACGGGCGCCGGTCAGGAACTCCAGCAGGCTGCATTTCGCATCGACGACTTGGCGGGCAAAAGTGCCGTAAGCCTCGTCACTCTCCAGCCCCGCCGCCGTTTCGGCCGCCAGCACCGCGTGAAGCCCCGCCTCTCTCGCATGCGCCTTCGATTGGCGCGGGCAAGCAAACACCCTGAGTGAGCCGCCATGCGTCGGCAGCTCCTCCACATCGAACACGCGCAGCCCGTGCTTTTCGAGCAGACGCTGCACGAAATGCAGCGAGAGGTAGGAGAAGTGCTCGTGGTAGATCGTGTCGAACTGGACCTGCTGCATCAGGCGCAACAGATGCGGGAATTCGAACGTGACGACGCCGTCGTCCTTGAGCAGGATCGCGAAGCCGGCGGCAAAGTCATTGATGTCCGGCACGTGGGCCAGCACGTTGTTGGCCGCCATAAGGTCCGCGGCGAGGCCGGCCTTGCGCAGTCGCCGGGCCGTCTCTCGGCCGAAGAAGGCAACGTCCGTGTTGATGCAGCGATCCATCGCCACCGCTGCGACGTTCGCCGCCGGTTCGATGCCCAGTACGTCGATGCCCCGCTTGTGGAAGTACTGCAGAAGATAGCCGTCATTGCTGGCGATCTCGACGACCAGGGACGAGTCGCTCAGCCCGAAGCGGGCGGTCATCGCGTCCGCATAGGCGGCAGCGTGCCGCAGCCAGCTTTCGGAGTAGGAGCTGAAATAGATGTAGTCGCTGAAGATGGCGTCCGGCGCCTCGAACGCGTCGAGTTGCACCAGCCGGCAGGACTGGCAGACGCGCGCCAGCAACGGATAGGTCGGCTCCATCGCATTGGCCCGCTCGGGTGCGATGAACGCGTTGGACATCGGCGTCGTCCCGAGGTCGGCGAACACCATGCGCAATGGCGCCTCGCAAAAACGGCAGGCGGGAGCGGACGTCATGATGGTTCAAGCTCCTGATAGCGGGCGATGTCGGAGTGGACGAGCTGCGCGGCCGGCTCGCCGGCGCGGTGATTTCGATACCAGGCGCCGGTCCATCCCACGGCGTCTTGCAGGCGCAACCTGGGGAGCCATTGCAGGTGCTTCCGGGCGCGCGAGGAATCCACCGCCAACTGCCCGGCTTCGTGCGGGTGCGGCCCCGGGTCGGCCTGCCAAGCAGCGCCCTGCCCCCAGAACCCGGCGAGCCCGGCCACGATCGCCGAGACGGGCTCGACGTCCTCGGCGGCCGGCCCGAAGTTCCAGGCGCGGGCGTAGGGTGCGCCTTCCTGCCACAGCCGCTCGGCCAGCAGCAGATATCCGCACAGCGGCTCCAGCACGTGCTGCCAGGGCCGGGTCGCGTCGGGGTTGCGGATGCGGACGGGTTCGTGGTTGGCGAAAGCGCGGATGCAGTCCGGAACGAGGCGGTCGGCCGACCAGTCGCCGCCGCCGATCACGTTGCCGGCCCGCACGCTGGCGACCGCCGCCTTGCCCGGGAACGTCTGCTGCCAGGCCGCCACGGCCAATTCGGCGCATGCTTTGCTGGCGCTGTACGGGTCGTGGCCGCCCAGGCGGTCATCCTCCCGGTACGGCCAGATCCACTCGCGGTTCTCGTAGCATTTGTCGGTGGTGACGATGATGGCGGCGCGTAGATCGGGGGCGTGGCGCATGGCGTCCAGCACGTGCACCGTTCCCATGACGTTGCTGGCGAACGTCTCAACCGGCGCCTGGTAAGAACGGCGCACCAGCGCCTGCGCCGCGAGGTGAAACACGACGTCGGGCGCAGAGGCGCGCATCGCCGTATCGACCGTGTCGGCATCGCGAATATCGCCGAAGTGCGACGGCATACGCGCGTCGAGGCCAAGGTCCTCCGCCAGACAGCCCGGCTCCGGCGGCAAGGCCAGCCCGGTGACGTCTGCGCCGAGCCGCTGGAGCCATAGTGCCAGCCAGGCGCCTTTGAAACCGGTATGTCCGGTCAGCAGCACGCGCTTGCCCCGCCAGAACGCCGGGTCTGGGAGGCGGCCGGTCACCGGCGGGCCCGGCACGCCCACGGCGCATTGCCGGACGCCCACAAATCCTCCAGCAGCCGCTTCTCACGCAGCGTATCCATGGGCTGCCAGAAGCCCTCATGCTGATAGGCCATCAACTGCCCGGTCCGGGCCAGATATTCCATGGGCTCGCGCTCCCACGTCGTGGCATCACCGTCGATGAGGTCACACACGGACGGATCGAGCACGAAGAAGCCGCCGTTGATCCACTGATGCGCGCCGACCGGCTTTTCGGCGAAGCCACGGACGGCCTTGTCCTCGATCTCCAGCATGCCGAAGCGCGCCGGGGGTGAGACTGCGGTGACGGTCGCCGCGCGCCCATGACGGTAATGGAAGTCGATGGTGGCGCCGATATCGACCGTACTGACCGCGTCGCCGTAGGTAAAACAGAAGGGCTCATTGCTGAGGTGGTCGCGGATGCGCTTCAACCGGCCGCCGGTCATGGTATCCTGGCCGGTCTCGACCAGGGTCACCCGCCACGGCTCGGCATTGGCGCGGTGCATCGTCACGCTATTGCTACGCAGGTCGAACGTGACATCCGCGGTGTGCAGGTGATAGTTGCGGAACCATTCCTTGATCACGTAGCCCTTGTAGCCCAGGCAGACGATGAAATCGCTGATGCCATGCGCGTGGTAACTGCTCATGATGTGCCAAAGGATCGGTTTGCCGCCGATCTCGACCATCGGCTTCGGACGCGCCTCAGTCTCCTCCATCAAGCGGGTTCCGAGTCCACCGGCGAGTATGACAGCCTTGGCGACCATGCTCAGCTCCTAAGCCGCGGTTGTGACGTGTTTGCGTTCCATGCCTGCGTGACGTTCAGGAGCACGCGATCCAACTGGCTGCTGAAACCCGCCTGATCGAACGTCCTGGCCCGGCGCCGGCCGTCATCGGCCATCCTGGCCCGGCGTTGCGGATCGGACGCAACGGCCGCGATGGCGGCGGAGATGGATCGTACGTCGTGGGCATCGACCTGCAGCGCCGCGCCGCCGCTCACTTCGGCAAGAACGCCACGGTCGTCGGAGGTGATGACCGGAACGCCGAGCGCCATGGCTTCCGCCACCGGAAGGCCGAAACCTTCGGCCAGCGAGGGCAGCAGCAGCATTCGCGCATCGGACATCAGGCGCACGAAGTCCGGCCGGGCCAGCCACGGCATGCGCGTGACGTGCGGCGGCAAAGGCGGGATGTCGGGGCCGGAGTCCAAGCCCGCAATCACCAGCCGCCCTGACACGCCGCTCGCCCTGTGCGCCGCAATGATCCGGTCGAGGTTCTTGCGCGGCTCCGCGGTTCCGACGAACAGGTCGTAAACGGTATCGTGGTGGTCCGCGAAGGGGGAGCGATCGGCCGGCTGCGGCAGGTCGAGCGGCTGGTACAGGTTGGTGACTTTGCCGTCAGGCAGCCCGAACTCCGAGATGACGGCGCGTCGCACCGTCTCCGACACGGTCACGATGTGCGCCGCCCGCCGCAGCACCGCGAGGAGCATGCGCCGCCAGCGCGTGCCGTCGATCGCGGTGAGGCCCGGGTGCTGGATCGGAATGAGGTCGTGCACCGTGACGATGTTCGGCCGGCCCGGCCAATGCAGCGGCAAAGGCGCCGTCCAGTGCACGACGTCGGGCGGGTCGCCGTCGGCCAGCGCGGTCGGGCGGCGATAGAGGTCGAAATGGATTTGCGCGGAGCGGAAAGCCTGCGGGGTGCGGCGCAAGCGGCCGTGCCGGCCCAGCGACGACGGCATCAGCGGACAAGACCGCGCCCAAGGCAGCATCGCGCGTCCCCAGGTTGATTGCTTGCCGGGGCGCGACCCGTCTTCCTGGCCGATCACCTCGACCGAATGGCCCAGCGTGCCGAGCGCGCGTGCGACCGAGCCGGCATAGACTGCGATGCCGGTTTGGTGCGGCAGCAGCAGGTTGCGTCCATCGATGCACACGCGCATGTCCAGGCGCCCGCCGTCAGCGCGCCAGGATCAGCATGCGGTCAACGTTCGGCGGTGCATGGTTCAGCACGGCCTGCGCGCTGACCGGCGTGATCCCTGCGCGTGGATCGACGATGCCGAGCGTGAACGACGCGGCCAGGATCTCGTCGAGAAACCCCGGCGCGTCCGGGTAGCGATCCGGTGTGAACTCGAGGAAGATCGTCATTGGGGCGCCGCGCGCGACCAACTTGCGCATGCCGCGCCACACTGCCTGCTCGGCGCCATCGGCGTCTATCTTGACGAAATCGAGCGGAGCGTCGCCGATGATGTCGTCCAGGGTGCGCGTATGCAGCGCCGAGGGATCGTCCGGGGCGGGCGTGGTGAAGCCGTTCAACGGCAGCCTGTCGGACACCTCCAGCCTGACGGATTGGCCGGAGGTGTCGGACATCGGTTCAGGGTGGACGTGGAGCCGATCGGTGAACCCGTTCATGGCTGCAGACCGGGCCAGCAAACTCGCCATCCGCCGGTTCGGTTCGCAGGCATGCACACGGCCGGCCGGCCCCACCAGATCGGCGCATAGCATGGTGTAATAGCCGAGGTTCGCGCCGACGTCGCAGGCCACCATGCCTTTACGCAGGAAATTGGGAACGGCCTCCGTCACCCACATTTCCCAAAAGCCGTCCATCATTAGGTGTGGACTAAGGCCTTCGTCGCGTCCATCGACACACATTTTGTATTTGCCGAGGACACGGCACAGAATCACGTCGTCGGGCAAGGCGACCGTCTGAACACCGCCACGAATGACTGCCTCGTTTTCATCACGAGACGCGGTGATCAGCCGCTGCATATCGAAAAGCGGGCTGGGCTGCAGCATGGCGCTAGTTCGAGGCATAGCCCATTCCCCCCTCCGAAATCATACGCTTTTTTACAACCTCCGGTGGATTAGACCGAATTGCCGTAGTCCAATTCGGCTGTGCTCCGTCTGGTTCGGATGTGACATTAAAGACGTGCCAAAGCAACGAACCACGATCGCTTAGGCCGTCTCTCACAAGCGTTTATTCCCGTTCTTCTCAGGCAGAAACGACCGTTATGGAGCACGGCCATTTTGACGAACGGCAGCGAGCGATAGACCGGGTTGACGATCCAGCCCTAGACGATCTGTTTGCCGGCAGGCTCCACGCGCCGGTGGCCGCCCCTGGGTCCGTGCGCACCATCATACAACCTTTCTGGCCCAGCCTGACGTATGCGGCCCCGCGGCAAGCGGGATGGTTCCTTGCCCTGAAAGCCGCGCATCTGCCTGCCAACTGCAACGCCATGTTGCTGCGACAAGGGCTGCTGCGGCCTCCTCCCCGCAGCGGTAAGCCCCTTGCCAGCATCACGGTCACGAATCTGCGAAGTTTTGGCCTAAGCCGTCCCGGTTGCGCGGCAAAAGGCTGGGCAGTCTCGGCCGCCGATCATGAGCGCGCGCAGGCTGTGGCCACGGCAATCGCCGAACACCGGGCCGGCGGCGATGGCTTCGGTCCGCGGCCCCGGTTTGGCGCAAACGTCCGTCATGTGCTGGCCAGCGGGCACGGGGATGCAGCCGCGCTCGCGGCGCTGCTCGCCCGCCATGAGGCTGGCGCCGTGGCCGTCCTGGCACCGCCGGGTTCCGCACTCGCGGCGGCCGCGGCCCGCGCCGGATGCAGCGTCATTCCAGCTGGCGCCGATCCCTGGCCGCTGCTGGCGCACGGGGTCACGCTGCATGGCGATGAGGATCACGAGATCGCGCTGCTCGCGGAGATCGCCGGGCTTGCAAGCGGTCGGTCGCCGGCCGCCGCAGCAAGTCACCTGATCTGGGGCACCCGGTACATCGACCCGTTCAGCCGGCGCCGGATCGAGTGCGAAGCGTTCCTCGATCAGCTCATCGAGTGGCGCAAGCATCGCGACAAAACACCCGAGATCGGCAGCATGGCCGGCATCGCATTCTGGAAGCAGACGCGGATGCAGGATTTTGCCGGCGCCCGGCCCGCGCTGGTGAATGACGCGGCGAAGGCAGTCCGCGCGGCAGCCGCACATGGCGGCGCGGTGGCAGTCTGGCCGTCACGCGCACCGGCCGGCCTCGATGCTGCGGCCGACGCCGCCGGCGTGCCGGTGCTGCGCGTGGAAGACGGTTTCATCCGATCGAAGGGCTTAGGATCGGACTTCATCCCGCCCGCCTCGATCATCATCGACCGGACCGGCATCTACTACGACCCAAGCCGCCCGAGCGACCTCGAGACCATCCTGCAGACCCATGAGTTCGACACTGCGCTGCTGGCCCGCGCGCGCCGGTTGATCACGCGCGTCGTGGAGCAGGGTGTGACCAAATACAACCTGCCGGGTCGCGATGGACCGATGCCGCAGACCTTCGGGCGCTGCCGCGTGCTGGTGCCGGGGCAAGTCGCCGACGACCGGTCTGTCATTGCCGGTGGCTGCGGCATCTCACCCGGCACCGACCTCGTGGCCCGTGTGCGCCAGGCGATGCCCGGCGCGTTCATCGCCTACAAGCCGCATCCGGATGTGGAGGCCGGGCACCGGCGCGGCCGTGTTCCGGATGCCGATATGCTGCGGCACGCCGACTGGGTCGTCCGCGACCGCTCGATCGGGCAGCTGATCGACTGGGCCGACGAGGTGCACACGCTCACCTCCCTCGCCGGGTTCGAGGCGCTGCTGCGCGGACGCCGGGTCACCACGTACGGCCTGCCGTTCTATGCCGGCTGGGGGCTGACGACGGACAACGCGACGCTGCCGCGGCGAACCCGGCGCCTCACCGTCGAGGCGCTGGCCGCCGCAACGCTGATCCTCTACCCGCACTACCTCGATCCGGTCACCCTGCTGCCCTGCGGGCCGGAGCAGTTGCTGGACCGCCTGGCGGCGGCACGCCCGGCCCGCTCCGTCCTGGGAACGTTGCGGCGGACGCAGGGCCGGCTCCGCAAGCTCGTCCCGCAAGCGATCGGCGCACGATGAGCGGGGTGCGGCGCAACGTCCTGTTCCTGCAGGGCATGGCGAGCCGGTTCTTCGCCCAACTCGGCGCGGCGCTGGCGGCGCGTGGCCACACGGTCCACCGCGTCAATTTCAATGCCGGCGACCGCCTGTTCTGGGGCCTGCCCAACGGCGTCGATTTTCGCGGCCGTCCGGAAGACTGGCCGGAGTTCCTGCACGCGCTGATCCGCCGGCGCGACATCACCGACATCATCCTGTTCGGCGATTGCCGCCCGTTGCATGCCGCCGCGATCTCGCTGGCAGGGGCGCTGAACGTAGCTGTGCACGTCTGCGAGGAAGGTTACATCCGGCCGGATTGGGTGGTGTTCGAACTGGGCGGCGTGAACGGCCATTCCTCGCTGCCGCGCGACCCTGCGTGGTACCGGACGCAAGCCGCGTCCCTCGCGCCCTTGCCGGCGCGCTCGCCGGTCCGCTCCAGCCTGCGCCGCCGCGGGGCCGAGGATCTGCTTTACAACGCCGCCGCGATGGCCGGCGGCCTGGCCTATCCGCACTACCGCACGCACCGGCCGCGGCACCGGATGCTCGAATACGCATCCTGGACACGCAAATTGCTGGACAACGGCAATCGGCGGCAACGCTCCATGGCCGATCTCGGCCGGATCGCGGCCGGCCGGTATTACCTGCTCCCGCTGCAGCTCGAGACAGACAGCCAGATCCGGCAGCATTCGCCCTTCGCCGGCTTGCGCCCGATGATCGCGCGCACCATCGCCTCGTTCGTGCGGCATGCGCCGGCGGATACGCAGCTCGTCGTGAAGGAACATCCGCTCGACGACGGCGCGGTGAACTGGCGGCAGATCGTGACCGAGATTGCGGCGAATGAGGGCGCCAGCGCGCGCGTCGTGCACCTGGAGACCGGCGACACCCACTCGCTGGTGGCCGGTGCGCGCGGCCTGGTCACCGTCAACAGCACCACGGGCACGCTGGCCTTGTCATCGGGGGTGCCGGTGATCACGCTCGGTCTGGCGATCTACGACATCGCCGGGCTGACCTTCCAGGGCGAGCTGGACCAGTTCTGGGGCGGCGCCGCCCCGCCGGATGCCGCGCTGTACGATGCGTTCCGGCGCACCCTGGCCGATCGCTGCCTGCTGCCTGGCAGCTTCTTCAGCGATGAGGGCATCAAGCTGCTGGTATCGCATGCCGTGCTGCGGCTGGAGGCGACGCCGTTGCCGGTGCGGGTATTGATCGATCCGGCACGTGCAGCGAACCCCGCGCTCGCGGACGGCTTGCTGGCGGCGTCATCCTGACGCCCCGCATGGGCAAGGGCTGATCCCGGTGCATTTAGGGTCGGCCTTTATCATCGTCGTGCTGGCATGGTGCGCGCTGCGGTCTGGCACCGGGGCACCTTTGCTGGCGCCGTTGCGTTCGCTCGCCCCGGATTTCCTGCCCGTCCTGGTGGTCTGGCTTTGGCTTGCCGCCATCACGGCCCGGCCGCTGGCAGCCGCCGAGATCCTGGCGCTGCTTGTGCTGGGCCTATTGCGTGCGAACACGACGAAGCTTCTGGTCACCAACGAGCCCCTGGTGTTCAGCGACGCGCACTTGCTGGCGATCGCCTGGCAGCCGCGCTTGTACTGCCAGTTCGTCAACCCGGTCCGGCACGGCTTGGCCGCGGTGATCGTGGTTGCCGCGGCACTGTTCATGTTCGCACAGGAAGCGCCGTTTTGGGGCGTGGCGGGCTCGACCGTCGCTGCCCTCGCCGGCACCGGCGCCTGGGTCGCAGGCCGCCGGTGGCAGGGCCTGCGGTCCTGCCTGGGGCGTTTGGTTCCCAGCACGCCCCTTGCCGACCCCGGGCAGAACATCGCCGCACTCGGGCCGATCGCCGGCACGCTCGCGCAGGCGGCCATGGCGCGGACGCAACGCCGCCGGCTGGTACGGATCGGGCCGCTGAGCCGGCAGGGCGCCGATGAGCCGCCCGATGGCCCGGTGGTGATGCTGCAACTGGAATCGTTCTTCGACCCGCGCAAGCTCGGCCTCGCCGTGCCGCCGGGACTGATGGCGCAGTACGACCGCCTTGCATCCGGCTCGCTGGCGTTCGGCAGCATGGCGACACCGGCCTTCGGCGCAAACACCATCCGGACGGAATTCGCGGCCCTGACCGGGTTGCCGGAAGACGCACTGGGACTGGACCGGTTCAACCCGTACGCGGCGTTCGGGCACAGCCCCATCGACACCATCGCCTGGCGCTTGCGCGACCAGGGCTTCCACACCGTCTGCATCCATCCCTTCGACCGGACATTCTACCGGCGCGATGAGGTGATGCCTAATCTTGGCTTCGACCGTTTCATCGCGATCGATGAGTTCGCGGACGATCGGCCCGGCGCCGGCTATGTGCCGGACATCGCCCTGATGCGGAAGGTCGGCGCCGTGCTGGAGCTGTACGGGCCGCAGACCTTCGTGTTTGCCATTTCGATCGGCAACCACTCGCCCTGGCCCGCGGTTGCGGGGAATGGGCCGCTTCCTGGCTTCCTGGCCGGGCTGGCCGCGACGGACGCGGCGCTGGGGTTCATGGCGCAGACCCTGCAGACACGCTTCGGCGGTGCCACGCTGGCCGCGTTCGGCGACCACCAGCCGCAGATCGATGGCATCGGCAAGCTGCGCGACATTTCGACGGACTACCTGATCTGGCGCGACGGCCAGGGGGCGGGCCGCCGGCAGGACATCCTGGCACATGCGCTGCCGGCGATGACGCTGCGGGCCGCGGCCAGCGTGCGCCCGGCGCTTCCCGCTGTCGCGGTTCCAGCGAGGTGACCGCGGCACCCTTGCTGCTGGACCTCACGCGCCTGCTGCAACGGTCCAGCCTGGGGCGGCCGAGCGGGGTGGATCGCGTCGAGTTCGCCTACGCCGAACACCTGCATCATCGGGCGGCGGACCGGCTGACCTTCGTCGCCGTGGACAAGCTCGGCAGGCTGCTGTTCCTGCCGCATGCGCTGACGATCGGGTTCCTGCGCGACACCGCGGCGGCTTGGCAATGCGGCGCGCCATCCGCCGGGCACCTCGCCACGCGGGCGGACCGCCTGCTGCAGCATGCCTCGCTGGTGCGGCCGCATGGCGGCGGAGCGCGGCCGTTCTACCTCATCATCGCGCACCAGCACCTGCACAAGCGGGCGCGGCTGGACCGCGTGCTGACCGCAACCAACGGCCGGCTGGTCACCTTCATCCACGACCTGATCCCGATCCAGTTCCCGGAATATGCCCGGCCCGGCCATGCCGAGCGCCATACTGCCCGCATCGAGACGGCGACCGGACTGGCCGATGCGATCATCGTGAACTCGGCGGCGACGGGTGCGGCGCTGGCGCCCTATCTCGCAGCGTCCGGTCGCAAGCCGGAGGTTGTGGTCGCGCATCTCGGCACCAGCCGGCTGCCGGCGCGGGCAGGCCGGGGCGGCGCACCCGGCGTCCCGTTCTTCGTCTGCATCAGCACGATCGAGCCGCGGAAGAACCACCTGACCCTGCTGCACGTCTGGCGGCGGCTGGCGGAACGGCACGGCGACCGTACGCCGCGGCTGGTGCTGGTGGGCCGGCGGGGATGGGAGAACGAGAATGTGGTCGATCTGCTGGAACGCTCGCCGCTGATCCGCCGCTTCGTGACCGAGAACCCGGCGACGACGGACGCCGAACTGGCGGACTTGTTGGGGGGCTGCCGGGCCCTGCTGTTCCCGAGTTTTGCAGAAGGGTTCGGGATGCCAGTCGCCGAAGCGCTGGCGGCGGGGACGCCGGTGATCTGCAGCGACCTGCCGGTGTTGCGGGAGGTGGCGGGCGACGCGCCCACCTACCTCGACCCGATCGACGGGACGGCCTGGCTGGACGCGGTCGAGGCGGCGATGCGCAGCCCGCGGCCGGTTTTCGAATGCCCACGTGCGGTGACCTGGGAGGACCATTTCGACGCCGTGATGCCGTATCTGGAGGCAGGCTAGCGGATCGGCACGACGTGCTGTGGCCTGATCACCTCGGCCAGCCAGAATGCCTGCCACCGACATGTCTTCGTCCAGGGTGCCTGCATGGACCGCTGGCTCGGGTCGGGATCAGGCAGGCGCAGTGCGGCTTCGGCAAAATCTTGACATTGCATCCGACTGTCGCCGTTGACTTCATGTCTGCATTTCCATACCTATGGAGATATGGACAAACTCTACGCCATAGCCGCGCTTGCTGCTCTTGCCCAAGAGACCCGCTTGGATATCTTCCGCCTGCTGGTGCAGGCGGGCGCGGACGGCTTGCCGGCCGGCCAAATTGGCGAGCGTCTCGGCTTACCAAGCGCCACGCTGTCGTTTCATCTCAACCAGCTGAAGCACGCTCACCTGGTCACGTTCCGCCGTGAAAGCCGCTCGCTGATCTACAAGGCAGCTTATCCGGTGATGAACGATTTGCTCGCCTACCTCACCGAGAACTGCTGCCAGGGCAACGCTGCCGC
>CAZZVB010000005.1:29384-30652 GCA_964657445.1 uncultured Burkholderiaceae bacterium
CATCGAAGGAGAGCGTCATGAAGCGCCTGCACGTGCACGTCGCCGTTGATGACCTGACGCATTCCATCGGCTTCTACAGCACGCTTTTTGCCGCCAAGCCGGTGGTCGTGAAGGCTGACTATGCCAAGTGGCTGCTCGACGATCCACGCGTGAATTTCGCAATCTCAACGCGTAGCGGTCAATCGGGCGTCGATCATCTCGGCATCCAGGTTGAAACCCAGGATGAGCTGCAAGAAGTTTACGGGCGGCTGCAACAGGCCGACCGGCCGGTCCTGGAGGAAGGCGCCACCACCTGCTGCTACGCCCAGTCTGAAAAGTCTTGGATCACGGACCCGCAGGGCCTTTCCTGGGAGACGTTCCTGACGACAGGTGAAAGCACGGTCTATGGCGACAGCGCCGATCTCGGCGCCATCCGCATCGCTGCGCCGGCCGCTGAGAGCGGAGCCTGCTGCGCGCCAAAGCCGAAGCTTGCGACAGACGCCTCGTGCTGCGGCCCGAGGCCTTAACCCATGGCTGTGAGCAGCGATCATGGCTGGCTTTGATCTGTCACGACGCGTCGTAGCCGAAGTGCTCGGAACAGCATTCCTGGTCGCAACGGTGGTCGGTTCCGGCATCATGGCTGAGACGCTGACCAAAGACGTGGCGTTAGCCCTGCTCGGCAACACCGTCGCCACGGGCGCCATGCTGGTAGTCCTGATCACGATCTTGGGGCCGATCTCAGGGGCGCATTTCAATCCGGCCGTCTCGCTCGTATTCGCGATCAAAGGCGATCTCGCACGCCGGGATGCTGTGCTCTACACCGCGGCGCAGATCGCAGGTGGCATCATCGGCACGATCGTGGCCCATCTGATGTTCGGCTTACCCATCATCATGGCCTCCGAGCATATACGCACCGGCAACGCGCAATGGTTTGCAGAGTGGGTGGCAAGCTTTGGGCTGCTGATCACCATCCTCGCCGGCATCCGTTTTGCGCATGCAGCGGTGCCTTGGCTCGTCGGCCTCTACATCACGGCCGCCTATTGGTTTACCGCGTCCACGTCGTTCGCCAACCCGGCCGTCGCGATCGCGCGATCGCTCACCAACAGCTTTTCGGGCATTCGCCCGGCCGATCTGCCTGGCTTCATTCTTGCCGAATTCGCCGGCGCGCTCTGTGCGATGGCGCTGCTGAGCTGGCTCGTGCGCGCCCCGGCCGGCACCGTCGCTCCCATCAAGGCCGAGGCACAGTTATGAGCGTCACCATCTATCACAATCCAGCCTGTGGCACGTCG
>CAZZVB010000005.1:30662-50446 GCA_964657445.1 uncultured Burkholderiaceae bacterium
ATGATCCGCGCGACCGGAACCGAACCCACGATCATCGAATATCTGGCGACGCCGCCCGCTCGTGAAGAACTGCGCGACCTGGTGCAGCGCATGGGTATGACATTGCGCGACATTCTTCGTCAGAAAGGCACACCCTATTTCGACCTGGGGCTTGATGACCCGACACTCTCAGATGCTGCCTTGCTCGATGCGATCGAGGCGCATCCAATCCTGATCAACCGGCCGATTGTTGTTACCAGCAAGGGCGTACGCCTTTGCCGGCCATCGGAAACGGTGCTCGATCTCCTCGATGCGCCGTTGCCGGCCGAGTATATCAAAGAGGACGGTGAGCGCATTGCCGGGCGCCAGGCATAATGGACGGTGTTGATATCCACGCACCCGATTTGCCGGCGCTCGATCGCGTGCATTTTGAGCGGCCCGATCCGGCGCGGCTGAGCGGCCCGGTATCGCAGCACCCGCCACGCATTCTGCTGCTGCACGGTTCGCTGCGTCAGCGCTCCTATTCGCGCTTGCTTGCTGATGAAGCGGAACGGATGCTTATCGCCATGGGCTGCGAGACGCGCCGGTTCGACCCGGCCGGCCTGCCTTTGCCGGATGCCGTCGAACCCTCGCATCCGAAGGTGCAGGAGCTACGCGCGCTCTCGTTGTGGTCGGAGGGACAGGTATGGAGCAGCCCCGAACGGCACGGCACATTGTCTGGAATCATGAAGTGCCAGATCGACTGGCTTCCCCTCAGCGAAGGCGGCGTGCGCCCGACCCAGGGCCGTACGCTTGCTGTCATGCAGGTCTCGGGTGGAAGTCAGTCTTTCAATGCCGTCAATGCCATGCGCCTGCTCGGGCGCTGGATGCGCATGATCACGATCCCCAATCAGTCAAGCGTGCCCAAAGCCTTTGAGCTGTTCGACGCGGCGGGACGTCTGCCGGCGGGGCCGCATTATGAACGCTTGGTCGATGTGTGCGAGGAGTTGGTGCGGTTCACCTGGCTGACCCGCGACAATGCCCAGGAACTGGTCAACCGCTACAGCGAACGGATGGAACGGGCCAGCAAACAGGCCGCCGCTGCCCGCAGCGTCGCCGAAGCGAGAACCGGGTAGAGCGGCACTGGGGCGCGCGGCGGCATCCATGGGCACCTTGCCCCGCCGGGGTGGGGGCGGTACTGCCCAGCGGTTCGTCGCGCAGGTGATTGATTGACCACGACCGCTTCTCCCCCGATCGCATCCATGGGCCGCCTGGCTGGATTGCTGCACCCGTTTGCACTCGGCCTGACGTTGCTGCTGCCGTGGCTGCTGCTGCATGCGCGGGCGGGGGCGGAGATTGCGATCGACCTGATCGCCCTGGTCTTCCTGGTTCGTTGTGCCGCGGAACGCGATTGGCAGTGGCTGCGGCAAGGGTGGGTGCCGTTGGGCTTGGCTTGGTGGGCGTGGCTGGTGGCCTGCACGGCGCTGAACCTC
The DNA here is from genome assembly GCA_964657445.1 of uncultured Burkholderiaceae bacterium. Classification (GTDB taxonomy): domain Bacteria; phylum Pseudomonadota; class Alphaproteobacteria; order Acetobacterales; family Acetobacteraceae; genus LMUY01. The sequence goes on from CAZZVB010000005.1 coordinate 32,114, forward strand.
GCGCTGCCGGGCGAGGGAACGGCGGAACTGGCGCAATCGGTGATGCTGGGGCGCTTCCTGCTGCTGGTGGCCGCACTCGAACGCTGGGTGTTGCAGGACGCCCGATCCCGCCGGTGGCTGCTGATCAGCCTGACGGCGGCGACGCTGTATGTCGCGGCGCAGACCATGCTGCAATTCGCCACGGGGCATAATTTGTTCGGCAATCCCCGCTCCGCCGATGGCGAGCTGACGGGGCCGTTCGACAAGCCGCGCGATGCGCCGACGTTCGTGCGCATGCTGTTTCCCGTCCTGCTGCCACTGGCCGGCGGGATGCTGGGCCGCAAGGGATGGCTGCCCCTGGCTGCCGGGGCGGGATTGATCGTGGCCGCGATGGCGGTGACGGTGCTGATCGGTCAGCGGATGCCGGTGTTGCTTGCGTTCTTCGGGCTGGTCGTCACCGGGCTGCTGCTGCGGCGGTTGCGCGGGCCGGTGATCATCGGCGCGGCGGCGGCGGCGGCGCTGATCGCGGCCTCGGTCGTCATCTCGCCCCCGGCGTTCTACCGGCTGGTGACGAAGTTCTCCGCCCAGATGGAGACCCTGCCCAGCAGTCCGTATGGGCTGCTGGCGGAGCGGTCGGTCGCCATCGTCGGGCAGCATCCCGTGACCGGCCGCGGCTATGACGGCTATCGCACGGGGTGCCCGGACCCGCGATATTACCAAGGCTGGCACTGGCCGGGCGACGCGGCGCCGATCGACCCGACCGGGGATAAGCTTTGCCTGACGCACCCGCACAATCTGTATCTGCAAGCCGCGACCGACGCCGGGTTGCCGGGGCTGGCGCTGTTCGCAACCTTGGCGGTGGTCTGGCTATGGCGGCTCGGGCGCGGGCTGGTGCGGCAGCCGGACCCACTCAGGACCGGGCTATTCGTTGCGGCGCTGATCCAGCTTTGGCCGATCGCGTCCACCAGCCCGCTGGTGTCGCTACCGATCGGCGCGTGGTTTTTCCTGTTGCTCGGCTTTGGACTGGCCGAAGCGCCGATGACTGCTCCTTCCCCCGGTATTCGCGGGAGAGGGAGCAGCCATGGGTAGGCTGTGTTCTAGCGGGCGAGCATCATCTTCCGCTGCTGCGCGCGCAGCAGGTCGAGGTTGGCGCGGACGATCTGGTTGCCCTTTTGCGAGAGCGCCGAGAGCTTCGGGTTGGCGCCCGGCGTCTGCATCATCATTTCCTGTAGGTTGAGCGTGTCCTGATGGCTGCTGATCTGGTCGTCCAGGAACGCGCGATCGAAATCCAGCCCCTGCCCGAGGCGCAAACGCCCGGCGCGGATCCGCAGGTCGGTGCGCAGCACGGTGGGTGGCTTGATGCCGGCCTCGGCGGCGATCGGCAGCAGCGCCGCGTCGAAGTCATTGGCTTCGTTCAGCAGCTTCGTCGCCAGCGCGCGGATGTCCGGCGTGCGGGCCTGCGTCTGCGCCAGCGTGCACTCCTGCCGGTCGAATTCGATGATGTTGAACGCGTTGGTGACGAAGTCGAGGTCGCTCGGGCTCATGTCCCCGGCCGAGGACGTGGCCGTCGCCTTGGTTGCCTGGCATCCCGCCAGCGCGGCGCCGGCCGCGAGCGGGGCGAGCATCAGGGCCGCCCGCCGTGTCATCTGTGTCATGGTCAACTCCCAGATTCTTCTTATTTAGAAGACGTAGAGCACGCGGGTCGTCAGGCCGAACGTCTGCTTGAAGCCGCCCGGCGCCGAGAAGTCATGGTTCAGCTCAAGCAGCACCTGGGCGTTGGCGGCGACGAAGAGCGACGCGGCGGCGCGGATCCGCTCGAACTGCGACGTCGAGCCGTTGAAGAAGTCGTTGGTGTACTGCTTGCCGCCGAGCATGCTCTCCCAGCCGATCGAGGTCTGGAAGGCGCGCGACCAGTTCCAGTTGAACCAGGCCTGCAAACGGAAGCTCGGGTCTTCGGTCAGGCGGCGGCCGCCGGGCTGCGACAGCGTTCCGAAGAACTGGCTGTCGAACGCCAAGTCATAAGAGAAATGGTCGCCGATGCCTTGGTCCCAGCCCAACTGCAGGTCACCCGACCAGGCGCTGGACCCGAAGATGCTGGAGGCATTGAGCGCCGCGTTCTTGTCGTAGCTGCCGGTCGGCGGCTCAAGGAAGCCGGTCACGACGAAGTATTGCTTCTTCTCGACGCTGGAATACGGCCAGATGAACGCCGACAGGTTGACGTTGGAGGCGCCGAACGTGCTGCCAAGGCTTTGCGTGCCGACATGGCCGGCGGACTCGGATCCGAATGCCTGGAAGATCTGCACGCCGGCAGGCATGCCCGCGATGTAATCGTAATGAACGTAGCGTGCGAGGCCGATGTTGGTCTCGAGCCCGCTGCCCTTGATCGTGCCGAGGCCGGAGATGTTGTAGCTCGTGTTGTGTCCGTAGAGGTAGTAGGCGAGGAACAGGTTGGTCCCATCCGGGGCCGTCACGAACTCGTTCGGCTCAATCTCCTGAGCCGAGGCGATCCGGCTCAGTCCGGACGCAAGCACGAGGCCGAACAAAGCAAGCCGGGCGCAGCGTCCGAGCAGACGCGACGACACATCCGTGATTTTCAAGGTTCATCCCCCTAACCGCGCACGGCTGTTTCGCCGTTCTGTAACTTGCATGATCCTGGCTTCGGCGCGGCCCATCGCCAAGTGACTAAGATCATGCCGGACAGGGATTCACGACGTGGTGGCGGATTTACCACAGTAAATGTTGCGCGGCCGCACAGTAGCCGCAGTCGTTAGTAGCGATGTGCTATCGTCCTACTTGGCGACATTGTGCTTTTACGGTCTGTGCCGGTTTACAACCGAAACCAGGCCGGACCTGCACCGCCTCGGGCGGTGCAGGTGCAGCGATGCGGTCAGGGCTTGACGGGCGCTTGCGGCGTCTGGATCGGCGGCACGTTCGGGGCTGGATTGGCCGAGTTCGCCGTGCCGGACGGGCCGCTATCCGTCCCCGTCGGGACGCTCTGACCCGGCGCCGGGTGCGTAGCCGTCGGGCGGCGATGCACCGTCGTATGGCGCGTTGTGGCAGGTGCCGTGCTTTGGGCGGCCGCTACCCCGGCGCTCAACGCGAGCATCGCCGCGGCGACGAGTAACATAGGGCGGATCATTCAGCTCTCCCATCTGCTCCGGCGGGACTGGCCCTGACGCCGTGCCAGGCGGCCCGCCGAATTGCCGGTTGCAACGCCCGGAAACGAAGATCAGCCAAACGCTCCAGCGAATTGGCCGGCGGCGTTGCCGAGAAGCGACATCGCGTCACCCGCCGGTCCCCGGCTTAGGCGTTACCTTGGCTCCCCAAGCCAGACGAGGCGGCGTCCACTGGCATGTTGTCCAGCAGGCGAACCGTCCCCATGCGCGCAGCCACGATCAGCCTGCTACCCGCCTGCGGCGCTGGCAGCGACGCCAGCGTCTCGCCATCGATCAAGGCCAGGTAGTCCACCCTGAAGCCCGCCGCCACCAGCTCCGCTTCCGTCTCCGGCAGTGCGGCGTCGTCGCCCCGCTGCAGGCGGGCGGCGCAGGCCCCGAGCACCGTCGGCAGCAGGCTGGCCCGGTCCCGCTCGCTGGCTGTCAGCCGGACGTTGCGCGACGACATCGCCAGGCCGTCCGGCTCCCGCACGGTGGGGATGCCGGTGATCTGCAGCCGCAGGCAGAGGTCGGTGACCATGCGGCGCACGACGACGAGCTGCTGCCAATCCTTCTCGCCGAAGAAGGCTTCGGACGGGCCGACCTGGCCGAACAGCTTGGCGCAGACCGTCGCCACGCCGGTGAAGTGCCCGGGCCGCTGCACGCCCTCCCAGGGTTGCGCCACCGGCCCCGCGTCGATCCTCGCCGCATCGCCTGGCGGATACATCGCTGCCACGTCCGGCAGCCAGACCAGGTCGCACCCTGCCGCCTCCAGCATCTGCAGGTCGCGCGCCTCGGTGCGCGGGTAGTGTGCGAGGTCCTCCCCCGGGCCGAACTGGGTCGGGTTGACGAAGATCGAGGCGGCGACCGTGCTGCAGGCGCTACGGGCTGCGGCGACCAGCGCCATGTGGCCGGCGTGCAGCGCCCCCATGGTCGGCACCAGCCCCAGGCCGCCCTCGCCGCCGCGGCGCTGCAGCAACTCAGCCCGGTATCGTTCGAGTTCGGCCCGGGTGCGCGCGACGTGCATGGTTCGCCCTAGTGGTTCCGCTCGAGCCCAACGCGGCGGCGCAGCTCCGCGTTCGGATCGGGCGAGCCGGACGGCGCCAGGCGGTTGAGCTGCTGCGGCACCAGCGCGGTGCCGTACAGCTCGTCGCGCAGGTCTTCGGTCAGGGACCGCGCATCACGCTGGTCATGGATGACGTGCGGCGTGATCAGCACCAGCAGTTCGGTGCGCTGGCGGTTGTTGGTTTGCTGGGACAACAGCGCGCCCAGCAGCGGAATGTCCTTCAGCCACGGTATGCCCTGGTTCTGCCGGCTGTCGGAATCCTGGATCAGCCCGGCGAGCCCGACCGTCTGGCCATCCTGGATCACCACCCGGGAGGTGACGTTGCGCTCGTTGAAGGTCGGCGAGTCGACCCCGGTGGTGGTGACCGTGGGCGCGACGGTGCTGACTTCCTGGGAGATGTCCATGGTCACCAGACCGCCGCTGTTGACCCGCGGCGTCACCTGCGTGATCACGCCGGTCTGCTGGTAGTTGATCGAGTTCACCACGGGCGCCCCGGCGGTGATGGTGCTGGTGGCCGTTTGACTGAGGTAGGGCACCAGCGCGCCGACCTCCAGCCGGGCCGGCTGGTTGTCGAGCACCAGCAATTGCGGCGATGACAGCACCCGCACCTTGGTGACGGATTGCAGCAGCGACAGCGCGGCCGAGGTGTTGTTCGGGCCGCTCAGCACGAAGCCGGGGAAGCCGGACGCGAAGGTCGCGGCGGCGGTGCCGAAGGACAGCGCGCCCTGGATGCCTGCCTTGAAGAAGAACTGCGTGCCGTATTGCAACTGGTCATTGAGATCGACCTCCGCGATGGTCGCGTCGATCCGCACCTGCAGCGGCAGGATGTCGAGCTTGCGCAGCATCGTCTCGATCGTGTCGTTCTCCTGCGGCGTGGCATAGACCAGCAGCGCGTTGTTCTGCGTGTTCGGGATGATGCGCATGGCGTCCGCGTTGCCATTCGCGCCGCCGGCCTCGCTCGGGTCGAGGCCGCCCAGCAGCGGATTGGCGCCCGCGCCGGGTGCAGGCGCTGCAGGCGCGGGCGCCGCCGTGGTCACCGCGGAGGGAGCGCCGGCGCCGATGCCGCCGAGTCCGCCGATGCTGCCGCCACCGATGCCGCCGCTGTTCAGGCCCCCGCCGGTGCCGTTCGACGATCCGTTCTGGCTGCCGATGCCGCTGCTGCGGATGCCGGTCGGCGCCGGGCTCGCCGGGGTCGGGACGGCGGTGACGTTGTTCGGGGTGAAGGCCTGCTGCAGCACGTAGGCGAGGTCGTTGCTGCGGCTGTTCTGCAGGTAGAAGACGTGCCACGACCGCGTCGTCAGCCGCTGCTTGCGCTGCACCAGGTTGTAGATGCGCCGGGTCTCGTCGATGTAGCGGGGCTGGCTGGACACGACGAGGACGGAGTTGACGCGGGCCATCGGGATCACCCGCACCACGCCCGACAAGGCGGCGCCAGCGCCGCGGATGGCATCCTGCATGGAGGACGCGAAATCCTTCGCGTCGCCCGACGGCACCGGCAGCAGCGCGTAGGACTGGCCGGCCAGCACGTCGATATCGAAGGCCTGGATGAGGCTGGTCAGCGTCTGCCGGGTCGCCGGGTCACCGGACACGATCAGTGCGTCCCGGCCGGCGTCAGCGGTGATGCGGCCGCCGCCCTGCACGAAGGGCTGCAGCGTCTTGGCGAGGTCTTCGGCGCTGGCGTAGCGCAGCGGCACGAGTTCGGTCGATCCGCCGCCATCCCCCGCCAGCCCAGGGGACGCCGCGGCGGCTGCATTCGGCATCACCCGGTAGAGCCCGCCCGACTGCACCAGGGCCGCGCCGTTCTGCGCCAGCAGGGTCCGCAAAACCGGCAGCAACTGGTCACGCGACAGCGGCTGCGCGGTCCGCATGGTGACGGTGCCGCGCACGGTCGGGTCGATGGTGTAGTTCTGCCCCAGCGTGGTGCCGAGGATCTGGCCCACCACGTCGCGAATGTCGGTATCGGCGAAGTTCAACGTGATGTCGCCGCCACCCCCGCCGCCACCGGACTGGCTGCGCAGGAACACGTTGGGCGCCGGCGCGAGACTGACCTGCGCGGGTGGTTCGCCGGTCGGTGACCCGGCGGTGCCGTTGATGCGCGGCGCCGCCTCGCCGGCATTGGCCGCGACCAGGGGCAGCGGCTCCAGCACGCTCGGGTTCCGTGGCGCACAGGACGCAAGTATCGCGAGCGGCAGCAGGCGAAGCAGGCGGGCCTTGGTGGACACGACGGTCATTGAACGTTCCTGATGACACCGGGCGGCCCGGCGTCCGGGTTGTTTAACCGGATGCGCTTGGCGGGCCAACCGAGGGACGAGCCTATTGCGGGACCGATATCGTCACCCGGCCGGTCACCCAGTCCACGGCAACCAGCTTGCGGAACGTGCCCGCGGCAACCTGGATCTGGCCGCCATTGGAGGTGCCATCCGGCGCGAACACGACTGGATGGACCGGCGGGACCAGCACCGCGCCGACCGGGCGTGGCACTGCGCTGCCGATGCGCACAGTGCCGGCCCCGCCGTCGATCAGCACCGTCACCGGGCGGTCGGTCGCGATTGCCTGCGAGCGGGCCGCGCGCAGCATGCCCATCAGCGTGTTGGCGGCCAGCCGGGAGTCCAGCCCCGCACTGCGCGCCGGCCCGCGCGCCACGACCAGCCCGACCATCAGGCCCAGGATGGTCAGCACGACCAGCATCTCGAGCAGGGTGAAGCCCCCATCCCGGCGAGGGTCGCGGCGGCGCATCAGCCAGATGCCAGGTCGTTCAGGCTCAGCATCGCGAGCAACAGGGAGGACACGATCGCCGCCACTGCGGCGCCCATGATGATGGTGATCGCCGGCACCAGCAGCGACACCAGGCGGTTGACGCCGAGCCGGGTCTTTTCCTCGTGGATCTCTGCCGCGCGCAGCGACATCTGGCCGAGCTGCGCCGTCTCCTCGCCGAGCCGCAGCAGGTAGATCGTGCGCAGCGGCATGATGCCGGCCGCCGCCAGCGGCGCCGACAGGCCGGCACCGCCCTTGGCCGATTGCGTGGCAAGCTCCACCGCCGCCACGCCGGCGCGGTTGCCGATCGCCTCCGCCACGATGCCCAGCGCCGCGATCAAGGGCACGCCGTTGGTCAGCAAGGTGCCCAAGGTGCGGGTGAAGCGCGCGGCCAGCACCTCACGCGACAGGCCGCCGATCACGGGGACGCGCAGCAGCAGCCGGTCCGCCGCGAGCCGCATGGCGGGCCGCTGCAAGGCTTGGCGCACCGCGACGCCGGCGAGGATCAGCAGCAGCAAGGCCCATAGCCCGTAATCGGACACCAATGCGCCGAAATCGATCAGCATCTGGGTGGACCGCGGCAGCGACGCGCCGTTCTGCTGGAACAGCGGCACGAACTGCGGCAGCACCTCGGTCAGCAACAGCGTGATCGAGCCGATTGCCGCGACGACCAGGATCGCCGGGTAGATCATTGCGGACTTCACCGTCGATGCCAGCGAGCGTTCCCGCTCCATCAAGGTGGCCAGCCGTTCCAGCGTGGGCGCCAAGGTCCCGCCCGCCTCGCCAGCCCGCACCAGGCCGATATACAGGCGCGGGAAGGACCGCGGCTGCGTCGCCAGCGCGGCCGCGAGCGGCGAGCCGTCGCGCACCGCGTCCCGGATGCGCCCCACCACGGCGGCCACGCGCTTGTTCGGCGCCGTGTCCACGAGGAAGCGCAGCGCGCGGTCGATGTCCTGCCCGGCCGACAGCATGATCGACAGCTCGCGGGTGATGTTGGTCAGTTCGGTGCGGCTCAGCGCTTCGCCACGCCCGAGTTCGAGGTTGAGCAGGCCGGTCAGCCCGCCGCCGCCCGAGAGTTGCGCCTTGACCGGGATCGAACCCTGGCGTTGCAGCGCGGCGATCACCGCCGCCTCGTCGGCCGCCTCCATCTCGCCACGCGCCATGACGCCGGCGCGGTCGATTGCGGTGTAGCGGTAGAGCGCCATCAGGCTTCGGCGCGAATGGCGCGGACCACTTCCTCGATCGTCGTCGTGCCGTCGAGCGCCGCGGCCACGCCGGTGTCGAACATGGTGGCCATCCCTGCCGCGACAGCGGCGCGCTCGATCTCCGAGCTGTCGGCGCGGGTGAAGATCAGCCGTTCGATCGTGGCGTCAGGCTGCAGGAACTCCGCGATCGCCTGCCGGCCGCGATAGCCGGTGTTGCGGCATTTGCCGCAGCCGACGGGATGCCACAGCACCGGGTCGCCGCCCTCGCAGCGGCGTTCCAGGTCGAAGCGGCGCACCATCTCCGGTGCGGCCGGCGCTGGGCGGCGGCAGTCCATGCAGAGCCGCCGCACCAGTCGCTGCGCCAGGATGCCGCGCAGCACGGCCGTCATCAGATAGTCCTCCAGCCCCATGTCGCGCAGCCGTGCGATGGTGGTGGCGGCGGAGTTGGTGTGAACGGTGGACAGCACCAGGTGCCCGGTCAGCGCCGCCTGCACCGCGATCTGCACCGTCTCGCCGTCGCGGATTTCGCCGACCATGATCACGTCCGGATCCTGGCGCAGGATGGAGCGCAGCAGGGTCGCGAAGGTCAGCCCGATCTGCGGCTTGACCTGGATCTGGTTGATGCCGCGGAGCTGGTACTCGATCGGGTCCTCCACCGTGACCACCTTGCGGGTGATCGCGTTCAGACCGGTGAGCCCGGTGTAGAGCGTGGTGGTCTTGCCGCTGCCGGTCGGCCCGGTGACCAGCACGATGCCGTTCGGCAGGTCGAAGGTCTGCTGCAGCTTGCGCACCACCGCCGGGGCGAGGCCGAGCGCGCCGTAATCGAGCGACACCGCGGTGCGGTCGAGCACGCGAAGCACGACGGTTTCGCCATAGAGCGACGGAATGGTGGACACGCGGAAATCCACCTCGCTGCCGCGCACGGCCAGCTTGATGCGGCCGTCCTGCGGCAGGCGGCGCTCCGCGATATCCAGCCGGGACATGATCTTGATGCGGGAGATGATGGCGGCCGTCAGCCGCACCGGCGGGCTGTCCGCCTCGTGCAGCACGCCGTCATAACGGTAGCGCACCCGGAGACGGTCCTCGAACGGTTCGATGTGGATGTCGGACGCCTGGGTCTCGACGGCGCGGTTGATGATGCCGTTCACCAGGCGGATCACCGGCGCTTCGCTGGCGAGGTCCTTCAGGCGTTCGGCATCTTCCTCCAGCCGCTCGCCATCGCCGGTGGTTTCGACGGAAGGCGCGTCCTGGTCGGGGTATAGCCGGTCGAACGCCGCCTCCAGCTCGATCGGGACGGCGACCACGACGCGGACCCGGCAGCCCGTGGCCGCTCCGGCGGCGGAAGGGGTGAACCGGTCCAGCGGATCGGCCAGCGCCAGCGCCAGCGTCTCGCCGTCCTGCGAGACCGGCAGCGCACGCACGTGGCGCAGGAAGCGCCGGTTGAGCTGGGCCGCGGCGACAGGCTCCGCCGGGTAGTCTTCGGGCGCCGCCAACGGCAGGCCCAGCATGGAGGCGAAGCCGCGCGCGAGGTCCCGTTCGTTCACCAGGCCGAGCTGGATGAGCACCCGGTCCAGGCGCTGGCCGTTCTCCTCCGCGACCCGGCGGCCACGCTCGATGGTGCGCGCGTCGCACTGCCCCTGGCTTTCCAGCAGCGCCACGACCGCGTTGGCGGCCTCATCGGGGGAGGTGAAGTCGAGCGGGAGCGGCTGGTCCATGACCGGGTCAACGTTCTTGTGTGCAGTGTGGATGCTTCCACCCTATCGCATGGAATGATCTCTGCTGGCATCCCGTGTGTGTTGGAGTGCCCCGTGGCTTTCAGCAACTTCCTGTTTCCGGAAGCCGCGACAAGGATCGAGTTGGGTGTGGCGTCACGTGTTCGCCGCCGACAGCGATGCGGAGGCCGAGCGGATCGACCTGCTTGCCTTCGCCGCCATGCAGGAACACCGCGCCGCGATGCGCAAACAGGTCGAACTCGGGCGGGCGTCACCATGGCCCCTGCCCCGGCCAGCCCCGTCGCCCGCACCGACCCACGGCACGCGCTGCTCTACGGGCCGCCTGCCACGGTGGCCGAACAGGTGGCGGAGGTGAAGGCCACGGGGCGTCGGCGGGTTGATCCTGAACTTCCGGCTCGGCCCGATGAGTTACGACGCCGCCGGCGTAGCCTCACGCTGTTCGCGCAGAAGGTTGCGACAGCGTTGTAAGCGATTACCGAGGTATCCTACGCGGTCTGCAGCACATAGGGCGAAGGCGTGGTGGGAACCTCCACGCGGAAATGCGCGATCATGCGGGCCAAGCTGTCGGTCTGCTGCGCCAAAGCGTGCGCGGCGGCAGTCGATTGCTCAACCATCGCGGCATTTTGCTGCGTGACGAGATCCATGCGGCTTACTGTGGAGTTCACCTCTTGCAGGCCACCCGCCTGGGCTTTTGCCGCGGCCGCGATCTCCGCCACCACCGCATCGATATCAGTGACCTGGGCGGCAATCCGCCGCAGCGCCTCCCCCGCCTCGCCGACTAGCTCAACCCCCGACGTGACGTGTCTGCTGGACTCCAAGATCAAACTCTTGATCTCCTTGGCAGCGCCCGCCGAACGCTGCGCCAGCGCCCGCACCTCGGATGCGACGACGGCAAATCCCCGCCCGGTGTCGCCGGCCCGCGCCGCCTCCACCCCGGCGTTCAGCGCGAGCAAGTTCGTCTGGAACGCGATCTCGTCGATCAGGCTGACGATTTGGCCGATCTGCTGGGCGGAGGCCTTGATCCCATCCATCGCCTGGATCGCACGATCCACCACGGCGTGCGACCGGCCGGCATGGTCCCGCGCCGCGCCCACCACGTCATGCGCATGGCTCGCCCCCTCGGCGGTCTGCCGCACGGTCGAGGTGATCTGTTCCAGCATAGCCGCCGTTTGCCCGAGATTGGCGGCCTGCTGCTCCGTGCGGCTCGCGAGATCGTCCGAGGCGGACGCGATCTCCTTGTTGCCGGACCGTATCGTGTCGATCGTGTTCGCCACGCCGCCGATGGTGTCTGCCAGCCGGAGAACGGTTAAGTTGAAGTCGGCGCGCAGCCGCTCGTAGCCGGCCGCGAACTCCTCATCCAGTTGGTGGATCAGGTCTCCGGCTGCCAGCTTGCTCAGCGCGCCGGCCAACTTGTCCACCACGTGCTGCTGCTTCGACGATTCGGCAGCCCTTGCGGCCTCCGCCTCGCGCCGCTCGGCGTCGGCCCGCTCGCGCTGGGCAACAGCCTCGGCCTCTAGCTGCCGCGCCCGCCGGCCTGATTCCCGCATCGAAAACAGTGCCTGGGACATGCTGCCGATCTCGTCTCTGCGGCGCTGGTCGGGCACGTCGCAATCCAAATCGCCGCTGCCGACCCGGCGCATAGCCGTCGCCAGCCGGCCGATCGGCCGCGTAATCGAAAGTCCCACGACGACTGACAGGACCAAGCCCAGGACGCATCCGCCCGCAGCGGCGGCGATCGTCGTCATCCGGGTGAAGGATTGCGCCCGCAGCGCATCTTGGCGGCGCTGCTCGCGCTCGGCTTCGATCCGCTGCGTCAGCCGATCCATCACCGAGTCCGCCTGCGCCACCACCGTGCCCACCGCCTTCAGCCGCACGTCGCTTTCGGCATTGGCGGCATCGAAGGCCACGATCGCCGGCTCGAGACGGTCGAGTTGCTTGATGGTCGTCGCGACCAGGCGGCTCACGCGCGCAGGCACGTTCGTCGAGGTCTGCGGCACCAGGAGCAGAGCCGCCTTGAGCGCCGGCACCGCAGCAACGGCCATTTGTCCGTTCGCGGCGACAGCGCTGGCCGCGTAGCGCGCGGCCAGCGTCAGCACGGACCCCGAGGTTGCAAGCGCTGCGGCGGTCGCATCGGCGGTGTCGCGGTCCGGCGCTTCGCTGGCGGACCGCGCCAAAGCCGTCAGCGCGTTTTGGACGCCCACAACCGCCTCAATGATCGCAGCAGACGAATCCCGCCGTGCAGACGCCGCAGCCATTACCTCCTTGAGCGAAACCTCTACCTCGCCTGCCGTGGCGGAAAAGGCGGCAGCGCCATCGCCGGCCAGCGCCTTGCTCTGATCCGAAAACGCCGTCAGGGCAGACAGGGCCGCCTCGCGATGCGCCGTATCGCCGAGGCGCAGAAACTCCGCCAATTGCCATTGGGCGGTGCGCAGGGCGAGTGCGACCTTCATCAGTTGCTGATAGCCCGCGCGGGCTACCGCCTCCGCCCCGGCCGCTGCTTCCGCCTGGCTTTGCGCACGGAAATTCAACGCCGACGCGCCAAGCTGCAGCAGCACCAGAACGACGAACCCACCCAGGATGCGGGTTCGAATCGAATGTAGACGGTTCATGCGGCTTGCCGGTCCACCACGACTAGGCGCCCGCCGCGACAAGCTGCCGCATCAGTTCGGGACCGAATTTTTCACCCAGCGTATGCACGGCCGGCCGAGCCGCTGCCATGAAACCTTCGATGTCCAAATGGTCCACCACCGTCATGCCGGCCGCCACCAGTTGGCCAACACCGTCCCGCGCGGCTGCCTCGGCGACCTCACGCGTTTTAATGCCACCCAGCTTGGCGCAGGCCATCAGGGCGGCACGCTGCGGCGGCGTGAGATCCTCCATCAGGTCAGCCGATGCGACGATGAACGCCGCGCTGTAGATGTGGCCGGTCAGGGACAGGTATTTCTGAACCTCATTCAGTTTGTTGCCCTGGATCACGCTGATCGGATTTTCCTGCGCATCGAACCGGCCGGTCTGCAGGGCGACGCGCAACTCGCCGAAGGGTAAGGCGCCGGGCTCCGCGCCGAGCGCCCGGAAGCTCACCAACTCCACCTCCGACTGCGGAACGCGCAGCTTCAGGCCGGCAAGGTCGGCCGGCGTGCGGATCGGGCGGTTCGACGTGATATGGCGCAAACCGTTCTCCGCCCAGGCCAGGACGGCGATCCCCTTGGCCCCCATTGCGTCAGCGAGGTCCGCGCCGATCCTGCCATCCAGCGTCGCGCGGGCCCGGTCAGCCGATTTGAACAAAAACGGCGTGTCCAACAGGCCGATCGACGGCGCGATATTACCGGCCGCCGACGTCGAGCTCAGCGCCATGTCCAGTGTCCCGTCAGCGCAGGCGCGGAGCATCGCCAATTCGTCGCCCAACTCCGCATGGCCGTGAACCTCAATCCGGAGCACCGGCGCCAAAACCGGGTCCGCCGCCGCGGCAGCCGCCAGGGTTTTGCTTCCCTGGTCGAAATGCGTGTTGTCCGGGTTGTTGTGGCCCAGACGGACCACCCGCACGGCGGCCCTCGCGACGTGCGGCATCGCAAGCCCAGCCGCAGCCGCAGACCCCAGCACGCCACGGCGCGTGATCATCCCCACCATCACTGATCCTTCCGTTCACGATGGCCGATCATCGCCGGAAGTCGTTTCGAACAGGTTGACGGCAACGCCGCTGGCCGCTTGCGCATGCCGCAAGGCTGTGGATGGCTCCCGCCAGATCAAAGGACTCAATCATGCCCCTTGCCCATTGGCTCGCCTTCGTTGGCGCGTCCGCCGTGCTGCTGGCCATTCCTGGTCCAACAGTGTTGCTCATCGTTTCCTACGCGCTCGGCCACGGCAGGAAGCCGGCTGCCGCGATCGTCGCAGGGGTAGCACTGGGCGACGTCACTGCCATGACGACGTCCATGCTCGGCTTGGGAGCCGTGCTCGCGACGTCAGCGCTGGTGTTCACTGGGCTGCGCTGGGTCGGCGGAGCCTACCTCATCTATCTTGGAATCAAGCTATGGCGCGCGCCCGTTGGTGCGGATGCATTCGAAGCTGCTCCGATGGCAAGTCCTCTCCGCATGTTTGCTCATGCCTACGCCGTGACGGCACTGAACCCTAAAAGCATCATCTTCTTCGTCGCGTTCGTTCCGCAGTTCCTGGATGACTCGCGCGCCCTCCTGCCGCAGGCAGCGGTCCTGGTGATCACCTTCGTTGTCATGGCGACAGTGAACTCAATCGGCTTCGCGCTCTTGGCCTCGGCGGCACGGCAGCGGCTGAAGCAGGCACGCGTGCAGCGGGTCGTGAACAGAACAGGCGGCAGTCTGCTGATCGGCGCCGGGATCTTCGCTTTCGGATGGAAACGGGCGGCCGGATAGGCGGAAATCGCGCCAAGACTGCAAGCTTCGAGCGCTTCTCGCACCCTCACAGCAGCCCTCTCCCGCTCGCAGCAGAGGGAGGAAAAACGTCAGCCCCGCTGCAGCAACTCGACCCGGACACCGTCCGGCGCCTGGATGAAGGCGATCTTCAGGTCGGGCCGCAGCGATGTCGGCGGCATGGTGAACTCGACGCCCTTGGCCGTCATCTCGCTGACGACTGCGTCCAGGTCCTCCACCGCCAGGCCGATATGCTCCACGCCCAGGAAGGGCGGCGTGGGCGGCGCGGGCGTGCCGGGTGGAACCTGATCGATGAACAGCCGCAGACCGGCCAGGCTCAGGATGACCCGAAGCACCGGGCCGTTCTGCACGCGGTCCAGTTCGGTGGCGCCGAGCACGCTGGTGTAGAACCCGGCGGCGGCGGCCGGGTCTGGGCTGCGGAGGTGGATGTGGTCATAGGTGAAGGCGGTCATTCGGTGGTTCCTTAGTTCAGGCGGCCGAGGATGCCGCGCGCGATGACCTGGGCCTGGATTTCGGCCGCACCTTCGAAGATCGACAGGATGCGCGCGTCGCACAGCACGCGGCTGATCGGGTACTCGATCGCGTAGCCGTTGCCGCCATGGATTTGCAGCGCGCAATCCGCGTTGGACCAGGCGACGCGGGCGGCGAGCAGCTTGGCCATCCCCGCCTCGATATCGCAGCGATGCCCTTCGTCCTTCTGGCGGGCGGCGTAATAGGTCAGTTGCCGCGCCATCATCGTCTCGGTCATCATCCAGGCGAGCTTGGCGGCGACGCGAGGGAAGCCGATGATCGCGCGGCCGAACTGGGCGCGATCGCGCGCGTAGGCGGCGCCTAACTCCAGCGCGTTCTGCGCCACACCCAGCGCGCGGGCGCCGGTCTGGATGCGCGCGCTCTCGAACGTTTCCATCAACTGCTTGAAGCCCTGGCCTTCGACGCCGCCCAGCAGGTTGGCGACCGGCACGCGGAAGCCTTCGAACCCGATCTCGTACTCCTTCATGCCGCGGTAGCCGAGCACGCGGATCTCGCTGCCGGTCATGCCAGGCGCCGGGAACGGGTCGGCGTCGGCGCCGCGCGGCTTTTCCGCCAGCAGCATCGACAGCCCGCGATAGTCGCTGGTGTCCGGATCGGTGCGCACCAGCAGGGTCATCAGGTCCGACCGGGAGGCGTGGGTGATCCAGGTCTTGGCGCCCGTCACCACGTAATGGTCGCCGTCCCGCACCGCCCGCGTGCGCAGGCTGCCAAGGTCGGAGCCGGTGTTCGGCTCGGTGAACACCGCCGTCGGCAGGATGCGGCCGGACGCGATGGCGGGCAGCAGCCGCGCCTTCTGCTCCGCCGTGCCGCCGATGCCGATCAGCTCGGCCGCGATCTCCGCCCGGGTGCCGAGCGAGCCCACGCCGATATAGCCGCGGCTCAGCGCCTCCGACACGACGCACATGGCGATCTTGCCGAGCCCGGCGCCGCCATCCTCCTCCCGCACCGTCAGGCCGAACACGCCCATGTCGGCGAGCTGCTGCACGACGCCGATCGGGATCAGCTCGTCACGCTCGTGCCAGCCCTGGGCGTGCGGCGCGACCTCGGCGTCCGCGAAGCGCGTGAACTGGTCGCGAATGGCGCCGATCGTCGCGTCCTCCACGCCCAGATCGCCGAACCGCCCCTCCCCGGCGGCGTCGGCCAGCAGGGCGCGGGCGGCGTTCAGGGCCGCCGGGTCAGACAGGCGGGCGACGAGCGGATTGGAGAGGAAGTCCAGTGCGGAGACGCCCAGATCGGCCGGGCGCACCGTTTCCGTCTGGCTCATGGCGATGCCGCCGCCGAGCTGGCTCAGATATTCCGCGAAGCCGAGCCGGAGCATGGCGGCTTCCAGGGTGGTCAGCCGGCCATCGTCGCGCAGGGCGTGCGCCCAGTGCAGGGTGCGGCGCAGCGCCTCGACATAGGTGGCCTGCCAGGCGAAGCCGTGCAGCGCGTATTGGTGCGCGTCCAGCAGGCGGGATTGCGGCTTGCCGCCGGCCAGCACCCGCTCGCCGATCGCCTGCCGCAGCGTGGCGAGCAGCGTTTCCGCCAGCACCAGGCCGGACTCGCACAGCCCGAGCAGCGCCGGCGTGTCCTCGAAAGCGACAGAGCTCATCTCGTTCATGGTGCGCGTCCCTGTTTTTGGCCCGGCCCGGCGATGCCTGCGTCGTGCAGCCTGGCGTATTCCGCAGATGGGATGCCGAGCAGTTCGCCCAACACCTGCTCGGTATCCTCCCCCAGCAGGGGCGCGGGCAGCGGCGGCACCCGGCCATCGGCGCTGAAGCCGAGCGGGGAGCCGTTGGCCATCACCCGGCCGACGCCGGGCTGCTCGATGTCGGCAAAGATCGGGTTGGCGGTGGAGCAGCGCGGATCTTCGCGCACCAGCTGGCCGAAATCCTGATACGGCCCCCACAGCACGCCCGTTCCGTCCAGGGCGGCGCGGATGTCCGCCAGGCTGCGGGCGGCGAACCAGGGCTCCAGCACGGCGGCGATGGCGGCGCGGGCGGCGAAGCGGCCGCCCTCGGTATCCAGGTCCACCTGCATCAGCGGGCCGACCATGGCCAGCCGCTCCGCAAGCCCGGTCGCCTTGCCGATCGCGCGCCATTGCCGGTTGGAGATCGCGGTTAGCATCACGTGGCGGCCGTCCGCGGTGCGGAAATCGCGGCCGAACGCGCCATACAGATCGTTGCCGAGCGGCTGGCGTATCGTGCCGTTGACCTGCACGTCCGCGACATAGCCGAGGTTGGACACGCTCGCCAGCATCACGTCCGCCAGCGCCAGCGTCACTTCCTGCCCGTGGCCGGAGCGGCGGCGTGCCCGTTCGGCGGCCAGCAGGGCGGTGGACAGGTATAACCCGGCGGCGATGTCCCAGGCCGGCAGCACGTGGTTCAGCGGCTCGCTGTCGCGCCCGGTGGCGATCGGGAAGCCGCTGGCGCAGTTCACCGTGTAGTCCACGGCGGCGCTGCCATCCGCATTGCCGGTCAGCCGCAGCATGATCAGGTCCGCCCGGCGCCGAGCCAGCGCCTCGTAGCTCATCCAGCCGCGCGCCGGCAGGTTGGTCAGCAGCATGCCCGCCGCCTCGCCCGCCGCCGTGATCAGGGCGGTTGCGATCTCCTGCCCCTGCGGCGTGTCGAGGGCGAGGCAGACGGAGCGTTTGCCCTTGTTCAGGCTGGCCCAGTAGAGGCTGGCGCCGCCGGGTGCGAGGGGCCAGCGCGCGATGTCGATATTGCCGCCGACCGGGTCGATGCGGATCACGTCGGCGCCGAGCTGCGCCAGGGTCATCCCGCCCAGCGGTGCGGCGATGAAGGCGGACACTTCCACGATGCGCAGGCCGGCGAGGATGCCGGGTTGGGTCATTTCGCCGGGCATGACACTGTGCTCGCGCTGCTCCTGTTTACCCGGGCAGGATGCGCCGTCGCTTGCCGGCCGCCAATACGCCCCGCCTCACACGCCCGCCTTAAACGCCCGCCTCAAACGAAGGAGTTCGCCGTGGCCGACACGATCCTGGTGCTCTACGGCTCCTACCGGTCCGACCGGGCCGGGATCCGGCTGGCGCAGTTCCTGGTGGCGGGGTTGCACGCCAGGGGGGCGGCGCCGGAGCTGATCGACGCCAAGGCGGTGGGGCTGCCGATGCTGGACCGCATGTTCAAGGAATACCCGGCGGGCGAGGCCCCACCGGCGATGGCGGCGCTGGCGGCCAAGATCCGCGCCGCCGACGCCTTCATCTTCGTGACCGGCGAATACAACTGGGGCGTCCAGCCCGATTATGCCTACATCAGCAGCATCATCGCGCAACACCCCGAGTTCGATTAGACGACCGCGTTCTGATTCGAGAAAGCGCGCATGATCAACATGAACATCCGCTCCAATCCCCGACATCAACGCGTTCCTCAGCCAGGACATCATCGGCGCCCTCGCCTCCGGCCAATGCGCTTCGCATTTAGGGCTATCCCATGAGGGCCGCCGACATAGCCCTGGCTGCCTTTGCAACCCTTGCTTCGACAGGTGCCGTCATGGCCCAGGCTACCCCTCCTG